>CAYLPO010000194.1:0-3992 GCA_964385575.1 uncultured Lachnospiraceae bacterium
ATGCCGGGAAGAGCGCAGCGGAAAATTCGGCTTTTGGGTCCGGGAATCGCTTTCCTATAATCTGCTGGGCTGGCTGGCGGGGATCGCGCTGTCGGCGTTCGTGCTGTTTTTGACGGCGTCAGGATCTGTCGAGGCGCATTTTCTCGGAGCGGATCTGGACAATGATTTTCTGGCCGTGATCCTCTACTGCGCGATCAGCGTGCCGTTCTTCTTTTATGTGGATGATCTTTCCCGGCGCGGTGAGGAGGAGTCTGCCGATCCCGCTGCGGAAATGCCCGCACCGGAAAATGCCCCTGAAGCGACTGCGGCGGATGCACCTGCGCGCGGCGGGAAACTTCGTGCCTGGTGGGATTCGGAAGCGCGGTGGCAGACCGCGAACGCGCTTTGGCTCGCGTGCATTGCCCTGATCGCGGTCATGAACGTTTTATTCATCTTCAAGACGCGGCCGGTATATTCGGACGGGTGGCATTATACGATCATGATCCTGTGCTGTGATCTGTTCTTCCTTCGCATGACGCACAGCGGAGAGCAGACGGATAACGACCTCACGATGCGGTTCGTCTTTCTGCTCCTTCTGGCGGTCGAGGCGGTGTATCTGCTGGCCGCGCTGGCTTTGTCCGGGTTCTGCCGGGATATGGCCGCGGCGCTGGTCGTGACCGTCGCGATGGCGGCGCTCGTCGGCAGACTGCTTCTGGCAGGAAAGAAAAAGCGGACACAGGTTTCCGGAGAAAAACTGCGTCCGCAGGCATTGATTCCTTATCTGGTGCCGGCTGTGGTGATTCTTTCGTATCTGGTTTTGCGCTGGGGATCCCAGCTGTTTTGAATCTTCGTATAGCTTTTCAGATTCACGAACGCGCTGAACCCAGTTACGGCATGGCTTCTTTCGCGAAAGTGAACATGCGCGCCAGGTTTTCCTGAGAACTGAAACGAATATCGCCGTGCGCGCAGCCGGGGAACAGATCCAGGAGTGCGCGGCCCTCGCCGCAGACTGCATTGATCCGGTTTGCCAGTTCCACGGCATTCTCATAAGGCACGATCTCATCGCCCGTGCCTGCCTGAATCAGAAACGGCGGACAGTCCGGACCGATGTAACTGCCCGGACAGGCCAGGCGTGCGAGCCCTTCGTGTTTCCGACAGTTGATCCCCAGGAAAAGATCCGTAAAATTCGAGGACTTCGTCATCCCCATGGGAGGCGGAGCATTTTCCGTGAAATGGGACTGCATCACCAGGTCATAGACACCGAACAGCCCGATGACCGCCTGTACGGCAGAAGAGGTGTCGGCATTTCCCATGGAAAGATCTTCAAACACGCCCATTCCCTCTGTCAATGCCAGCATCGCCGCGAAATAAGCGCCGGCGGAAGCGCCCGAGGCGCAGAAGCGGCCGGCATCGAGATGATAGTTCTCCGCGTGGGCCCGCAGAAAACGGATCGCAGCTTTCGCGTCGAACAGCGATTCCGGAAACTGCACTTCGGTCGCGAGACGATAACCCACACTCACGACGGCGAAACCATTCAGGATTCCTTCGATTACATGGCCGATCTGGAAATCTCTCCGTGAGCCGCCCCAGAAAGCGCCGCCGTGGAAGAAGACGATCACAGGAAACGGACCGTCGCCTTCCTCCGGCAGATAAATATCCAGTTTCTGCCGGTCCGTTCCGTCTGTATACGGAATATCCAGATACTTTCTGGCGATCGCGCTTACGTCCGCCAGAGGCGTTTCCATGGCGCCGGGGTCCACTTTTTCCGGCATAATGATCTTGATCAGACTCATCAGAACACCTCCTGTATTCTTTGATTGCCGGCTTCGATCTGCTCGCGAGTCAGGCCGGCTTCCCGAAGCAGTTCCAGTTCCCGCAGAATTCCCGCGCCGTGCGGCACACCGACCGCGCCCGAGTCCGAGCCGGAGGCAATGCAGGCGCCGAGCGACGCAGCCTTGCGCACCGCCTCTATGAGCCGGTCCAACGTCTCTCGGGTGACTGCAGGATCAAATCCCGTGCGGCCGTCAAACGCCTCGATGGCCGCAACGGTCGGCACCCAGATCGTTTTCGACCCGGCCAGAAGAGACAGGGTCTCTTCTTCCATGAAGTTTCCGTGCTCGATGCTTTCCGCACCCGCTTCGATGCAGGCCCGGACCGCGTCATTTCCGTTCACATGGATCATGATGGCGAAACCTTCATCATGGGCGATGCCGATCAGTTCCCGGATCTCTTCTGCCGGAAGCGACGGGCAGGAGAGTTCTCCGTACCGCCGGAAAGTGACAATGCCGGAGACCATGAGCTTGATGAAATCGCAGCCCTCCTGTTTCGCCTCGCGCACCAGCTCCCTGAAACCCTTCGGGTCTGAAAAACCGCGGCCCACGATGCCGCCGTAATGACCTTCTTTATGTGTGGCGAAGATGGGCGTCCGATAGGTGATGCCGTATTCCGGCGCGATTTTCGCTGCGAATGCCGACACGCCGCAGGCATCTCCGCCGTCCCGAAACCAGGTGACGCCGGCGTCGCGGAGCGCGGCAAATCCGGCCCGTACGGCCGCTTCATCGACCGTGTGGGCGTGACGTTCCCTGGCGGTCCGAAAATCCGAACCGTCCATCATCATATGTCCGTGGCATTCTGCAAGGGCAGGTCTCATGCGGTCCTCCTGCTGGCGTAATCCGTCGTAATCATTCACCGGCAAACATGATCCGGTCTAGGCTTGGCCTCTTTTCGTATGGTACCGCGGGCCGGCGGAAAGCGTCAAGGGAACGGACGGGCTTTCTGCAGGAAGGATGGCATATCGGGGACGGATTGCATATAATGGATGAGCAAGAGCAGATTAGACAGGAGAGACAGAACTCATGAAATACATCGTATTGTGTGTGATTGCGCTCATAGTCTGTATTGTGATCGGCGCCGGCGTTTCCGCGCTGATCGGCAGAATTCTGCGAAAGCGGGAACGAACGTTTTCGCGGCCGGCCTTTGTGCTTCTGACTGCGGTGATTGCCGCCGCGGTCATCTGCGCGGTCTTTTTCGGGTATCTGGGTGTCTATTATCATGCCGATGAGACGGCATTGGCCGCACTCGAAAATGATCCGGATGAGGCAGACGCCTCCGGAAACGGGGCGGCTGTGACCGTGACACACGAAGGGGATGTCTGGTCGTTTGACGGACCCGGGGTCCGCTCCGCGCTGATCTTTTACCCCGGTGCGAAAGTGGAGGCGGCTGCATATGCACCGTTAATGCGTGATCTGGCCGAGCGCGGCGTGGACTGCTTCCTGGCGGAGATGCCGTTTCGGATGGCCATTTTCGGCAGTGATGCCGCGTCCGGGATCATGACGGCTCACGAATCCGACTATGAGAACTGGTTTATCGGCGGTCATTCGCTGGGCGGGAGCATTGCGTCGTCTTATGCTGCGGATCATGCGGAGGAACTGACCGGTCTGGTGCTGCTGGCCTCCTATCCGAGCACGCAGATCGATGACGGACTGATTCTGTTTTCTGCCTACGGTTCCGAAGACGGGTGTCTGGACCGGGAAGCCTATGAGGCGAGCCGGGAATACTGGCCGCAGGCTTCGCGCGTCGCTGAATTCGTGCAGGCAGGAGGAAATCACGCGCAGTACGGCAGTTACGGTCCGCAGCGCGGTGACGGCACGGCGGAGATTTCCCCCGAAGAGCAGCGGGAGCAGACTGCGCGGCTGATCGCGGAAGTGATCGGGTCGGCAGACTGAATCCGAAGACGGCAGGCAGGACGCATCCTCTGCGGCATGGCTGTCATAAAACGGAAAAATGTGTATAATGAGAATAAGTTTTACTGTGAACATTACTCGTGAAACGTTTCGATCGAAACAGGAGGGCGAATTATGAACGCAAAGACTTACCTTGAACCACAGACCGTACTTCCGGTATACGACGAGTGTGATGTGCTCGTCGTGGGCGGCGGCGCAGCCGGACATTCCGCTGCAGACCTCGGAGACCGTCCGATAGGCGATTGATCGATATTGATCACTTTGTCCAGC
>CAYLPO010000195.1:0-3991 GCA_964385575.1 uncultured Lachnospiraceae bacterium
GTCACCGAGGGCATGTACGTGGTCGACCGGATCGCGCGCGTGAAGACGAACTATGCGGATAAGCCGCTGCAGGCACAGGTCATGAAGACCGTGACCGTGGAGACCTTCGGTGAGGAGTATCCGGAACCGGAGATGTGCTGAGATGGCCGCGTATGATCCCGAACTGTTCAGCCGGAAGCTGGCGGACGTTCTCGCGGAGGCGAAAAACCTCGGTGGACGGATCTCCGAGGAGCGCGCGAAAGAGGTTGCGGACCTGCCTGATCTGGATGCGGAGCAGTGGGAGCTGATCTGGCATTATCTGGAGATCGAGGGCGTCGAGGTCACCGGCCATGAGAAAAATGCGGCCGCGGCTGCCGCGCTTTCCGCTGCAAAACCCGAAGAAGCGTTCGGTGAGGACGCTTCCATGCTGAAAGACCTCTATTTGGAGGACCTGGGCGGGATCGCCGGGCTATCCGCTGAGGAAGAGGCACGCCTGACCGCATTGCTGCTGGCCGGAGATCAGGAGGCATTTGAGCGCCTGACCGAGGTGAAGCTGGCGCTGGCCATGGAGATCGCGGGAAGGTATGCGGGCCGCGGCATCGCCGAGCTGGACCTGATCCAGGAGGCGAATATGCTGCTCATGGAAGCTCTTTACGACTATAAAGACGGCGACCTGGATGCGTTTCTGGAAGAGCAGATTCGAACCGGGCTGGATGCGCTCGTGGTAGGCGAATTCGAATTCGAGGGCATGAGTGAGAAGCTGGCGGAACAGGCAAACCTGCTGATGAAAGCCTCGAACGAGCTTGCGGAAGAACTCGGACGCCCTGCGACCATGGCGGAGCTTGCAGAGCATCTGGATATGGATCCGTCGCGGACCGAGGAGATCATGGCTATGGTGCTGGATGCGGTCAATGCCATGGAGAGCGGAAAATTCGGAGCCGATCCGTCACTGTTCGGCGGAGATGAGGATTGACCGCGCGAAGACGAGAACTGACTGCGGCAGATCTGAGGAGCTGCTGCGGTGAAAGACGATATGAAAGAAACCCAGGAGATCACATTAAAGGCACGCGCGAAGATCAACCTCGGACTGGACATCACAGGACGCAGGGAAGACGGTTATCACGAGCTGCGGATGGTCATGCAGACCATCGGGCTGGCGGATGACGTCACGGTGCGGAAGACCGCGGAGCCCGGGATCCGGCTCGTCCTGCCGGGTGAGGCGCGGTATCTGCCTGCGGAGCAGGAGAAAAACCTGGCCTGGCGGGCGGCGAAACTGCTGGCGGATGAGTTCGGAGACGCTGCGGATATGCGAGGGATGCTTTCGGACGAAACCGAGGCGACGATCGGCGGCTGCGGCATGGAGATCGAGCTTGTGAAGCATATCCCGGTCGCGGCAGGACTGGCCGGCGGCAGTACAGACGCCGCAGCTGTGCTGCGGGGCGTGAATGCATTGTTCGGGCTGGGACTGACGCAGGAAGAGCTGATGGCCCGCGGCCTGAAGCTGGGGGCGGACGTTCCTTACTGTATTCTGGGCGGGACCGCTTTGGCGGAAGGCGTCGGTGAAAGGCTGACCCCGCTGGAGCCCGCGCCCGGCGGATATGTGCTGCTGGCGAAACCTTCGTTCGGCGTATCGACCGTGTGGGCGTATAACCGTTATGACGAGCTCGCGGCGGAGCGGGAGGCCGCGCACCCCGACATTGACGGGATTCGTGCCGCGATCGCCGCAGGAGACAGGACGCGGATGTGCGCCCTGATGGGAAATGTTTTGGAGCCGGTCGCGGAGTCGGAACACCCGCAGATCGGAGAGATCAGGTCCTGCATGAAGGCGCACGGCGCCGTCGGGGCCATGATGAGCGGCAGCGGTCCGTCTGTCTTCGGGATCTTTGCGGATGAAAAGGACGCACGCAGCTGCATGGGCGAGTTTCACGGCATTTGCCGGGAGCTGTATTTGACGGGATTTTTCCACGGAAGGAACACATGATGGCAGAACAGGATTGGAGCGTTGAGAAAAATCTTCCCCTCCGGGACATTGTTTTTCGGAAGATCCGCAGGGCGATACTGAGAGGCGAACTGGCCCCCGGCCAGCGCCTCATGGAGATGAAGCTCGCAGACAGGATGGGCGTGAGCCGCACACCGGTCCGCGAGGCCATCCAGATGCTGGAGAAGGACGGACTGGTCGTGACGGTTCCGCACCGTGGGGCGATCGTGGCCGATATCCGGGATAAGGATCTCCGGGAAGTCCTCGAAGTGCGTGAAGCACTGGAGGTTCTGGCGGTCAGGCTGGCCTGCCGCCGCATGTCTGAAGCTGATTTTGACCGTCTGGCGGCTGCCGAGGCGGTGTTTGAGGCTGCCATTCACCGTGAGGAGGTCGACGTGATCGAGCTGGCAGAAGCCGATCAGGAGTTTCATAATGTCATCTATGAAGGCGCGGAGAATGACAAGCTCCTTCTTCTGGCTCATAATATGCGGGAACAGATGTACCGCTTTCGCATAGAACATTTGAAGACACCCGAGAGCCGCGAGCAGCTGGCCTCGGACCACAGACACATCCTGGAGAGCCTCCGTGCGCGCGATGCTGAGGCTGCCGCCCACAGGATCGAGGTGCACCTGCGTTCCCAGCAGGAGCTGGTCCACGCGCACATCGAACAGAAATTAAACGAGATCGGAGGCTGAGTTTTTAAAATGAATAAGATCCGTATTGGCGTGATCTTCGGGGGCAGATCCTCCGAACATGATATTTCCTGCGTTTCTGCGCCGAACATCATTGACCGGATCGACCGGGAAAAGTATGAAGTACGTATTTTCGGCATCACAAAGGACGGCCGCTGGCTGACCGCCGAGGATGCGGAGGATATCCGCTCGGGCGGCTGGGAGAAGAACGGCCGCCCCTGTTTGCTGTCTCCGGATGCAGGGGTACACGGTTTCCTGGTGCAGACGGAGGAGGGACGTTATGAGACCGTGCCGGTGGACGTGGTATTTCCGGTCATGCACGGGATCTGGGGCGAGGACGGGACGCTGCAGGGCCTGATCGAAATGGCTCACATTCCTTATGTCGGCTGCGGCGTGCTTGCCTCCGCAGTCACCATGGACAAGGTCTTCACGAAGATCATCGTAGATGACATCGGCGTTCGTCAGGCGCGCTACGTGCTGGTTATGAAGCGCGATCTGGAGGATATGGACGCGGCCGTCGCAAAATGCGAGGCGAAGCTGGACTATCCCATGTTCGTGAAACCTTCGCGTGCAGGCTCCTCGAAAGGCGTGAGCCAGGCACAGGACGCCGCGGGACTCGCTGCGGCGCTGCGCGAGGCGGTAAAGCATGACACGAAGGTGCTTGTGGAAGAGACGATCGTCGGTCATGAGATCGAGTGCGCGGTGATGAGTACGCCGGACGGAACCATCGCCAGCGGTGTCGGCGAGATCCTCTCCGCAGGCACGTTCTACGACTTTGATTCGAAGTATAACAATGCCGAGTCGCGCACGGTCACGGACCCGGTCCTGCCTGCCGGCGCAGCGGAAAAGGTCCGCGAGGACGCGGTCGCCATTTTCGACGCGGTCGATGGGTTCGGCCTGTCGCGCGTGGATTTCTTCGTGACGGAGGAGGGCGAACCGGTGTTCAATGAGATCAACACCCTGCCCGGTTTCACCGCGATCAGCATGTATCCCATGCTCTGGGAGGCTGCGGGCGTTCCGACGGAGGAACTGGTGGATCGTCTGATCCAAACCGCGTTTCTGCGTGAAGACAGCTACACCGTCTATGCGGAGGGAGGAGAAGCATGAATACCGCGCTTCTGATCATGGCTGCCGGCATGGGCAGCCGTTTCGGCGGGTCGAAACAGACGACCCCGGTCGACGAGGCAGGGGACTGCCTGATCGATTTTTCCATGTATGACGCACGGAAGGCCGGCTTTAGCGAGCTGGTCTTCGTGATCAAAGAAGAGATGTACGAGAGTTTCCGCGCCGACATCGGGAAGCGGGCGTCCAAGTTTTTCCGCGTATCCTATGTGTTTCAGAA
>CAYLPO010000196.1:0-3971 GCA_964385575.1 uncultured Lachnospiraceae bacterium
TTACCGCCAGGGCGTGGGCCACGACGTTCTTTGTTTTCGACGCCAGCGGGTAATGCTTATTCGCGCGCTTCCCGCCGGTCTCCCGGGCAATACCGATGAACTCCGTATCCTTCACCCAGTACGGACAGACCGCTGTCACGCGGACGCGGCGGCCGGCGAGCTCCCAGGCCAGCGCCTGCGAGTAGCGCAGCACGAAGGCCTTTGTCGCGGCGTAGATATTCAGGAACTGGAACGGCTGGAACCCGGCGGTCGAGGCGATCTGCAGCACATGCGCTTTCCGGGCCAGATAAGGCACACAGATCGCGGTCACTTCCACGAGTGCGCCGCAGTTTAAATCGATCATGCCGCGCTGGCTGCTGCGGGGAATGTCCTCGGAACGGCCGAAGCGGCCGAGGCCCGCTGCATTGACCAGGTAGGTGATCGTGAGGGAGGGCGCCTGCTCTGACGTGACAGATGCACTCGTGATACCGGAGGAGAGGCCTGCGGCTTCCGTCAGCATCGCCTCCAAACGATCCAGATCCTCTGTTTTCGTGAGGTCAAGCGGGACCGCGCGGGCCGTGATGTGCCGGCCGGCGCCCGCAGCCTCCACCTCGCGGACCAGCTCCTCCAGCTGCTCGCGCCGACGGGCGATGAGCCACATCTCATCGAACTCGGACGCATATTTTTTCGTGATCTGCAGCGCGAACTCGCGGCCCAGGCCGCTGGACGCGCCGGTGATGATGGCTAAACGCATGGCAGAGAACCTCCTGCTGTTATTATAATACAGTGCAGGGGGAACGGAAACGGACTTGAAGCGGCTTTCCGGCGTGGATATACTTAGAGCAGTAAAGCAATTCATTTATATAGCATGAAAGGGAGGATGGATCATGAAACGTGGAATTACGAAGTTGTTGGTGGTTTCCGCCCTGACGGCAGGACTGGTTCTGGGCCTTGCCGCGTGCGGAGGCGGATCGCAGCCCGCTCCGGCGGATTCGGACGCGGCACCGGTCGAAACGGAAGCTCCTGCCCCGGCAGCTCCTGATCAGGCGAGCGACGGAACCCTCCCGGACTTCCGCTACCAGGATGTTTTCAGCGGCGCAGACAGCGACCCTGTGTACGCCGGAGTCTATGACTATCTGGCCATGGAGAAACTGCAGGATGTTGATCCGGCCCATACCGTGATCCCTTATGCGGTGATCGTGGGCATCAACGAGTCGGATCCTTCGGATGTGTTGATCTACGGCGATTATTATTGCTATGAGTTTGCGCTGGAAGGAGATGTTCTGGCCGTGGTGTCCGGCGGGCATGTCCCCGGCGTCATTCACGCGGAGCGGTCCGGAGAAGGGGCGTCGGCAGTCTATACCGGCCGCAGTATGGAAGAGGCGCTCACCCCCGGGGATGCCCCCGCGCGGTTTGGAGATCATCTGGCGGATTTCGAGGCCATTTCTTCGGATGATCAGACCCGTGCAGCGGCGATCACTCAGGTGATCGCGGATTATGTGCAGGCCAACGGTTTGGCTGTGACCGGGTATCATATGGGTGACGGCGTGATCCAGGAGCTTTCGTAATGAACTGTGAAACGTGTGCATTTTACGTCTATGACGAATATGACGACTGTTACTACTGCGACGCGGAGTTCGATCAGGACGATGCGGAGCGGATGTTCAGCGGCCGGCCCGGGAGCGAAAACCGCGGCTGTCCGTATTATCTGCTCTACGATGAGTACGCGATCGTGAGGAAGCAGAACTGATCTTAAGCGGCCTTCGGGCCGCTTTTTTCTTTGTGGAAATGTCCGGAAAATGAAATCAAGAAATAATGAATTTGCCCTTGAAAAGTCGGGAGGAAAAGGGTATGCTTTAGAAGTTAGAAATAACTAACTATTTATTTTTTAAGAAGGTGTTAGATGAAACTAACCACGCTGCGGGAAGCCTTGATCCAATACTGTTCGCCGACGCTTGCGGGCCTCAAGACCGGTAATCTGTTCTCGCTGAAGACCGCGGATGAGGACATCATGCCGGAGATTCGCGAACTGAACGGACTGCTGGTGAAAAAGGGTCTGCGGCTGATCCCGCTGCGAAAGAGCTGTCGGACGACGCTGATCTACCTGTACCGCCCGGAGCGGCTGGGCGAGGATCTGAAAGATCCGGAGGCGGACGGGATCCTGCGCGGAAAGGGTTATCCCTGCGGGAATTCGGAGCTCTGCCTGATGACATTGATCCGCCACCTGAGATCCGGGGAGGCTTTCCCGCATGAGATCGGCCTGTTTCTGGGATATCCCCCGTCCGACGTGAAGGGCTTTATGAACAGCCCGAGCGAGGGTGTGCAGTGCACCGGGTGCTGGAAAGCGTACGGAAACCGCTGCGAGGCGGAGCGGATCTTCGAGCGTTACCGGAAGTGTACGGACATCTATTGCCGTGAAGCGAAGAAGGGTGTGCCGCTGGAGCAGCTGGCTGTGGACAGCCGGAGTGTGAGACGGCGGTTGGGCGCATAAGAATGCTGCACATAAAAAGCACAACAAGAAAAGGAGCAAAAAGCATGAGTAAAGTAGCAGTCGTCTATTGGAGCGGAACGGGAAACACGCAGGCGATGGCGGAAGCCGTGGCAGCCGGAGCCCGGGACAAGGGTGCCGAGGTGAGCGTGTTCTTCTCCTCCGAGTTCTCCCGTGACAAGGTCGCGGGTTTCGACGGCATTGCCTTCGGGTGCCCCGCCATGGGCGCCGAGGTGCTGGAGGAGACGGATTTCGACCCCATGTTCACGGACGTGGAAGGCGCGCTCGGCGGCAAGAAGGTTGCACTGTTCGGTTCCTACGGCTGGGGCGACGGCGAGTGGATGCGCGAGTGGGAGAACCGCTGCCGCGCCGACGGCGTGAACCTGGCGGCGGACAGCGTAATGGCAAATGACGCGCCGAACACGGATGCGCTGGATGAGTGCAGGGCTCTGGGCGTTGCGCTGGCATAACATTTGGGTTCCGCGGCGGACAAGGGTCCTCTGCGGGGCTCCTTCCGGGATGCATGCTCTGCAGAGCAGCCTTTCGGGGATATTGCAATGACTGAAAAACGCGCCCTGTGGTATACTGACCACAGGGCTTTTTCATTGCGGGGGCAAACGCGAAACTGACGCGAGGGAAATCAATCCGAGATCGGGAATACGACAAAACAGGAGAGGACCATGGAAGCCAGACGCATCAAACGAGAACTCATTCACGAAGGCGTCGTGATCAATTACTACGTGGACACCATGCGGCTTGAGGACGGCCGTACGGTGCCTTATGACTACATTCATCATAACGGGGCGACCGCGATCGTTCCGGTCACGGACGAGGGGAAGATCATTCTGGTCCGCCAGTGGCGCAATGCCCTGGACCGCTACACCTGGGAGATCCCCGCCGGGAAGCGCGAAGGCGAAGAGGACTATGCGAGCTGCGCCGCGCGTGAGCTCACGGAGGAGACCGGGTACGAGGCAGCGGAGATCCGCCACCTGTTTACCATGGTTCCGACCATTGCCTATCTGGACGAGGTGATCGATATCTATGCCGCGACCGGCCTGACCTATGTAGGCCAGCATCTGGACGAAGATGAGGATATTCATATCCGCGAGTTTTCACTGGATGAGATCCTGGAGATGATCTTTTCCGGGAAGATGCAGGACGGGAAGACGGTGGCGGGGGTGCTGGCGTATAAGGAGCGGTTTTTGAACGGCGGCTGAGGCGCTGAAAGGCCGTGAGGCACCCTGATAGCGGAAGCCGCAGACAGCGGAACGTCTCCGCGCTCCCTGCAGTTCATAACTTCACACACGACGAAAGCAGACGGCACCGATCTGAGTCGGCGAGAAATCTCGGATGGATTTCTCGCCTCCGCAGACGGAGAAATGATGGCACGGAAGCCATCATTTCTCCGTCTGCTTTCCGGTGTGTTCCGTCAGAACTGCATGGTCGCGCTCCGAATGTTCCCGCGGTCTGCGGCATTCCGCTTACGCCGCGGCCTCTGCTGCTT
>CAYLPO010000197.1:0-3969 GCA_964385575.1 uncultured Lachnospiraceae bacterium
GCAGTATCCGGTCAGCATGGAGAGGTCATGCAGATGGATGGCCGCGGTGCGGTGAGCCTCGGCGATCTCGTCGTCGTAGACCTCGCTGAGCCAGTAGTTCGCGGTGATGGCGCCGGAGTTCGAGAGGATCAGGCCGCCGACGGAGTACGTCACGGTCGAGTTCTCTTTCACACGCCAGTCATTGATCTTCAGATAGTTATCGACCAGATCCTTATAATTCAGCAGGATCGAGTTAATGTTACGGACCTTCTCGCGCTGACGGCGGTACAGGATGTAGGCCTTCGCGACATCCGCATAGCCGGACTCGGACAGCACTTTTTCAACGCTGTCCTGGATCTCTTCGACGGTGATCTTCCCGTCCTTGACTTTCGTCTCAAAATCCGCGGAGACGTGCAGCGAGATCAGCTCGATCACACTCGGGTGATACTGCTTCTCCAGCGCCTCAAACGCTTTCGTGATGGCGGCGCTGATCTTATTAATGTTAAAATCCGCGATCTTTCCGTCTCTTTTTACTACCTGATACATATAAAATTCCCCTCCTCAGCAATCTCTTATCCGTTCAGAAGCGGCTCCGGGCAATGCCGGAACCGCGCATATTCAAGATAGCACGGGAGGGAAAGTCGGTCAATATATAGTTTGTATCATTTTCCTTAACAACTATATCTAGTGGTTGAGGACGGTTTTCATAATGGCTCCCGCGCACGTTACGCAGGCGCCGGCCGGGGCCGGCAGCGCAGCGGCACGCACGTCCAGGTTCCGTCCGCTCCGCGCACCTGCACGCCCGGGATCAATCTACCCCGCGCACCTGCACGTCGGACACATACTTCCGCGCGATCTCCGCAAACGTGCGCAGATCCTCCGCTTCATGCGCGTGCAGGCCTGCGTACGGTACCGTGTCGCGGTCCGTGAAACTCTGCAGAAAATAGTGGTTGGCGCCCGCGATCATCTGTCCGATCTCCTCAAAGTCCGCGGCCTCGTGGAACTCCTTCACGACCGTGGTGCGGAATTCGTAGTCAAAGGAGGCGGTTTGCGCCGTGCCGTGTGCCATGATCAGCCGGATGCTCTCACGCACCGGCGCCAGATCCAGCTCCAGCAGGCCGCAGGTCCCTGCGTACTTTGCGGGGCTGTTCTTCACGTCCATGGCGACATAGTCCGCCAGGCCCTCATCGAGGATCTGCCCCAGCAGGTCCGGATGAAAGCCGTTCGTGTCCAGCTTCACCCCAAAGCCCAGCGCGCGGATCTTCCGCATCAGCTCCGGCAGATCCCGGTGCAGGCAGGGCTCGCCGCCGGTGAACGCGACGCCGTCGAGCAGCCCGTGCCGCTTCTCCAGAAACGCCAGAAACTCTGCGTCGTCCATCTGCGGCTGCGCGGTCCCGTCGACCAGCTCAAAATTATGGCAGAACGGGCAGCGGAAATCACAGCCGCCCAGAAACACCGTGCAGGCCACATGCCCGGGGAAGTCGAGCAGGGTCATTTTCTGCAGTCCGTGGATCTTCATTGATTTCGGAACTCCTTTCCCCTCTTTTCAGGGAGGCGTGCTGTCAAAATGCGCTCCGCAGGCCTCACACGCCTGCCAGCACATGCAGGTTTCTCAGGCCCGCATCCGCGATCCCGTCATTGACCGAATACGCGTGCTTCTCCAGATCCCCGCAGACCGCCTGCGTCAGCCCGCGATCGATCAGCTCATCGATCACGTCCGCCGCGATGCTCTCGATGACGTCGTACTTCTCTTCGGCATTGCCCGCGTCGTTATCTGTCGTGATCAGGTACTCGAGCAGCTCCGCGTCCAGCGACAGCACCGGAAGCGCCCGCAGCGCGCGGAAGCTCCACTTGTAGTAGGGCTGATAGCACCCGTTCAGCAGGAAGATCACCTGCATGGCGCTCCGCACGAACTCGCCGGCGGCCAGCTGCGCTGCCCCGGTCTCGCCGTGCGCCAAGCAGCGCCGGTAGTTGTATTGACCCGCCTGCGCCATCAGCAGCAGGTGCCCCGCAAGCTTTTTCCGAAATACATCATCCGGAAACGTCGCCAGCCGTGCGCGGATCTGCGTGACCTCGCCGTAAGGGTCGGTCCAGATCTCCCCGTTTACGGCCTCGGCCAACGCCTGCTCCGGCACTGTCAGCCACTGCTCCGGGGCGAGCACCCCGTCCGGTGCCCCGCACTTCTCCGCGAAAAACTCGGCTGCGCGCAGGACTCCGTGGCGCGCTCCGCCGACCGGCGCCAGCGTCTGCCGCGCGAACCCGCGAAATTCCTTCGGCAGCTTCGCGTAGGCGCGCTCCAGCGCGAACGCCTGCTTCCGGTCGACCACGTCCTCGCCCGGCAGGAAAATGCAGAACCCCGGCTCGAAGTCGTGGTCCCGCGAGACTTCATCATCAAATCCGAAACACTCCGAGCCGCTTCCGCACAGCCCCACGGCCAGGTAAGGCTCAAGCTCCGGAAACTGTTCTTTCAGCATGGGCGCGCCGCACTCGTCATAATAGGCGCGCGCCAGTTCCAATCCGTTCATGTGATTCTCCGTATCTTCCACGGCTTCGGGCTGCCTCTGGCTGCTTCAGGCTGCCTCTGGCGCTCCCGGGCCGTCCGTATCCCTCGTCGTGTTATTCCCGCCCGTACTGCGCGTAAAGCGCCTCCGCGCGGGCGTTCAGCTCGGTCTCCGCTGCGAAATATCCGTAATAGCCGAAGGTCGGCGCGCACTTCTCGCAGACAAACGCGTAGTAGCCATCGCGCGGCGCATCGCCTTTGTCCAACAGCTCATACGCCTGATCCAGCAGATCGAAGATCTGCCCCTCGCCTTCCTCAAGACCTTTCTCATCCTCGACCAGGTTCGCGAGGTTCAGACAAGTGATGGCCTGCTCCAGGCAGCCCCCCGGCACCCGGCCCATCTGCTCCATGGCCAGCCCGTACAGCTCGCGCGCCTCCCCGAAGCGCCGCAGCGCCGTGCAGGTGAGCGCCATGTTATTATACAGCCCGCCCAGCAGCTCCGGTTTCGTCTGCGGGGCCGCCTCATACACCGCGCGCGCCTTCGCAAACAGGGTCATGGCGCGGTCGTTCACGCCGAAGGCATTGTACGCGGTCGCCGCATTCACATAGGTCGTGCCCGAGCTGATGGTGCCGTCAAAATCCATGGCCTCCACCAGCCGCAGCGCCTCCTCGGCGTTCGCGAACGCGCGGTCCCGGTCGCCGACCTTGCGGTAGTGGCCCACGAGCTCATTGCGCAGCATGAGCTGCCCGCGCAGGTCCCCGCCCAGCTTCGCCTCCTCCAGCCAGTAGAGCAGGTGGCGCTCGGCGCCGGCGTAGTCACGGCGGCTCATGTATTCGTTCATCTTGTCAATGATCCGCTGCTGCGGGACCGGCTTCACCGACGGGGCGGCGCCGTAGGGCTCCTCGCACAGCGGGCAGCGGGGCTCGATATAATCTTCCTTTTTTAATTCTTCGCTCATCCGATCCTCTCCATCCAGGTTCCGGTGATCAGCCGTCTCTCCGCACGGCCGTTCCCGCCGCGGGTCACCTCCTCAGATACGCGGACGCCGACGGGAACTCGAAATACGTGTCCGGGTAGGGCTCATTGTCCAGGGTAAAATGCCACCTCTCGCAGTCGTACGGCAGGAATCCGGTCCGCACCATGACCCGCTGCAGGATCATCCGGTTCTCGTACTGCTCCTCCGTGACGCCGCGGTAATCCGGGTGGGAGACCTCGCTGAACAGGTCGAACGGGCTGCCCATGTCGACTTCCTTCACGGTCCGCATGTCCAGCAGCGTGAGATCCACGGTGCTTCCCCTGCTGTGCGAGGACTTCGCGGCAATATACCCTTTCGCGAACAGCTCCTGCTTCTCCAGCTCCGGGTAAAAATACGGCTTCATGCGGATGTCCTGATCCTCGATGCCCCAGAGGATGAAGTGCTTCACCGCCGTGGCGGGCCGGTAGGCGTCAAAGATCTTCATCCGGTAGCCCTGGACCATGAGCTCGTTGG
>CAYLPO010000198.1:0-3956 GCA_964385575.1 uncultured Lachnospiraceae bacterium
ATGCCGTCCTCGCGTCGATGCGGTATTTTCCCAATGAAGCCGACTACTCGAAGGTTTACGACGACCTGTTGCGCCCCGGCGAGGATGTGCGGATGGCGCGGCTCCATGTCCTTCTTTCCAGCCGAGGTGGCGTTGATCTGGCAGAAGATCCCGCGCGTGGTGTGCGCAATCACCTTCGCGATCGTGGTCTTTCCGGTGCCGGGTGGGCCGTAGAGGATAATGGAACTGAGCTTGTCAGCCTTTATGGCGCGATAAAGAAGCGTCCCCTCACCGATGATGTGCTGCTGCCCCACGACCTCATCCAGGGTCTCCGGGCGCATGCGCGCGGCGAGCGGCGCTTCCTTCTCTTTTTTCATACTGCTCATGTAACCGAACAGATCCATATCCGCCATAAGGGTGCTCCTGCGGGCGGTTCCGCCGCGGCTATGCGGCATTTCCGCCAAATGACTATAATACAGGTGCATTATACCACAAAACCGGCGGTTTTTCCCGGGTTATCCGAAGATCTCCTCCGCCTTTTCTGCAAAGCGTTTTCCGAAGACCAGGAAATTGTCCCGATACAGCTCCATGCCGTTATGTTTTTCAATATTGTTATTTACGCCGACCGGCCCCAGATGGATCACCGGCAGTCCGCAGGCGCCGCCGCCCGAATAACAGAGCATCCCGTTTGCCAGCTCCATGCTCAGAATGGACTGGATCACGAGCTCGCCGCCTCCATGGGTAAACTGCACGGTCGCGAAGGCGCCGCCCAGCTTCCCGCCGAATCCCAGCTTCCCGCCGGACGCGAGCAGCCAGGCGTGCATGTCAGGCGTCAGCTGCGCCGCATAGGACGGGGCGCCGATCACGACGCCCTTCGCCTCCCGGACGAAATCCTCGTCGACTTCCAGGATGGAAAACGCCGCGGCCTCCGCGCCGCTGACCGTGTTCATGCCCTCGGCGATCCACTCCGCGGCCTGCTTCGTGTTTCCTGTTTTCGAGTCATAGATCACTGCCAGTTTCATCGCGCGGCCTCCTCGATCATCTTCACCTGCAGCCCATTCGGATCCGGCACCAGGAAAAACCGCACGCCGGGCGCCGGCGAGATCACGTCCGACACCTGCAGGCCTTCCGCCGCGAGAAACGACCGCCGCTCCTCAAAGTCCGCGGTCTGCACCCCCAGGAAGATCCCGCTGCCCTGATACGGGTGGTCCGACTGGATCAGCTCGAGAATGGTCTGATCTTTCTCATCCGCCGCCATAAACGCGATCGGCATGCCGTGCTCCCGTTCGTCTTTCACGACCCGAAGTCCGATGTACTTCTCATAAAACTCGATGGTCTCTTCCAGATCTTTCACCGTCATGGATACCTGTGCGATCATATTTCAATCTCCTTTCGGTATTCTCCTCGTCTGCATTGCCCGAAGCACTGCGACGCGCTACAATACATTTATATGTAATCTAATATACCATGCGCCCGGCGCTTGTAAACCGGCCGGCGCACAGACCAAAGATCCACACAGGAGGGAAACCATGAGTCAGGCATTGAAAGGCGTGAAAGTCATCGAGCTTTCCACCATGATCGCGGTCCCGGCGTGCGCGCGTTTTCTGGCGGACCAGGGTGCCGATGTCATTAAGATCGAGGCGAAAGGCGGTGACGCCGTCCGCTGGAACGGCGTAAGCGAAGGCCGCAGCGGCAGCGCCTACGAAAACACCACGTTCGACCTTGAGAACGCGAATAAAAAGGGCATCGTACTGAATCTGAAGTCCGAGGGCGGCCGCGAGATCTTCTTCCGGCTGCTCGAAGATGCGGATGTGTTCCTGACGAACTGGCGCCCGCAGGCGCTCGAAAAGAACGGTTTCAGCTATGAGACCCTGCATGAGAAGTTCCCGAAGCTGGTCTACGGGACCTTGACCGGGTTCGGCGACAAAGGCCCGGACAAGGACCTTCCGGGCTATGACTTTACCGCATTCTGGGCGCGGGGCGGCTTCATGGAGTCCCTTCGCCAGAAGGGTGAATGGCCCATCAACCTGGTGCCCGGCACCGGCGACCACATCGCGGGCATGAACCTGGCGGCGGGCGTCATGGCAGCGCTCTACCAGGCATCCCGGACCGGCGTCGGCGAGCGCGTCAGCACGAACCTGCTGCACTCCTCCGTGTTCATGCAGGGCATCCCGCTGATGGCCGCGCAGTACACGGACATGGGCCAGCCTTATCCCATCTCGCATAAGACACTGGACAATCCCTTCAACGGCACTTATCTCACGAAGGACGAGCGCTTCCTGCAGTTGTCCATGCCGCCGTTCGACATGTTCTATCCGCGGTTCATGCCGCTGATCGGACGCGAGGACCTGGTGGGCAGCACCCGCTACACCATGGACAATATCACCGCAAATCACCTGCACGGCGAGTTCATCCAGATCCTGGCGGATGCGCTGGCACAGAAGACCGCGGCCGAGTGGGATCAGATCCTGACCGCGGCGGATATCCCGCACAGCATCGCTCAGAGCTGGGAGGAAGTCCTCGATGACCCGCAGGCGAACGCGGCGGACGTTTTCTACGAGATGCATTATCCCACCGGTGCCACACGGAAGCTGGTGCGCCAGCCGATCTTTGTCGGCGAGGAGCTTCCGGAATACCGGATGGGACCGCTGCTGGGGCAGGACAGCGAAGAGGTCATCCGCGGACTGGGCTATTCGGAGGAAGAGCTTCAGAAGTTCCACGAGGAAGGCGTTTATCATACCTGGGAAGATCTGAAGGGTGCGCACGGATATTGATTCGTGCGAATAACAGGTGTTATCTATGGAAAATGATCTCTACACACTCGGCGCCGACATCGGTTCGGCCGCCTCGAAATGTGTGATCTTAAAGAACGGCACGGAACTCGTCGCGCAGACCGTAGAGAGCGCAGGCGCCGGGACCGGCGGACCCCTGCGGGCCTTTGAGGGCGTGCTGGCGCAGGCCGGGCTGGAGCGGGCGGACATCGCTATGATCACCGCCACAGGTTACGGCCGGAACACCTTCGCGGAGGCGGATCTGGTCATCAGCGAGCTATCGGCGCATGCGCTGGGCGCCGCGGCGTTCTTCCCCGGCGTCCGGACGGTCATCGACATCGGCGGACAGGACGCGAAGGTCCTGCGGCTGACCGAGGCGGGAGTTCTGGACAATTTCGTGATGAACGACAAATGCGCGGCCGGCACCGGACGTTTTCTGGAGGTCATGGCGCGGATCCTGGAGCTGGATGTCACGCAGCTCGGCGACGCGGACGCGCAGGCTGAAAAGAGCGCCGGCATCAGCTCGACCTGCACGGTGTTTGCGGAGAGCGAAGTCATCTCGCAGCTTGCAAAGGGCACGCCCATCCCGGAGATCGTGCGCGGCATCCACGAGTCCGCGGCGGTGCGGACCGCGAGCCTTGTGCGGCGGATGAACCTGGTGCTGCCCGCAGCGGTCACAGGCGGCGTCGCGGCCAACCGCGGCATGATCCGGGCATTAGAGCAGGAACTTTCCTGCGAACTGGCCGTCTCCCCGCTCTCACAGCTGTGCGGAGCTTATGGGGCGGCTCTGCACGCGTTTAAGAAACACGGGTGATGCGCAGGCCGGCATTGCCGGCGCCCGGCACAGTCAGGCGGGCGGCATCGCCGGCGCATATCTGCATTGCACGAAAAAACAGGAGGAACCTACATGGAAGAAAAGAAACCCGCAAAAGTGATCCTTCGCGAACTTCAGGACAAGATCGCGCAGGACGTGTGGGATGCGAAGAACCGCGGTGAGAAGATCGGCTGGTGCGCTTCGAACTTTCCACAGGAGATCACCACCGCGATGGGAATCCAGGTGACATATCCCGAGAACATGGGGGCGGCCGTGGGCGCGAAAGGCGGCGGACAGCGCATGTGCGAGTACGCGGAAGGCATGGGCTATTCGAACGACCTGTGCTCCTACTCGCGCATCAACTTCGCCTACGCGGACCTGAAGGAGTGCGC
>CAYLPO010000199.1:0-3946 GCA_964385575.1 uncultured Lachnospiraceae bacterium
AATCATATCCGTCCCGGCGAGCATTCGCGAAGTACGGGAACCACTCTCTGGAAATGAAGCCGGTCTTGTTATGGAAGAACTTTCCGTATGCCACTTCACCCGTGGCGGCAATGATCTCACGCCACTCCCAAGGATCCTGCTCTGGATCTCCTGTCCACCAGAACAGCGGCGACACCATCTCCTCCGCGGAAAAGTCAGGCACTTCATTCGAGAAGAACGGCAGGAACCCTACCTCATTGACCCGGTCGATCAGTTCACGCCAGGTGCGGATCCGGTTCGGATTGTTCCATTCTAATCCCTTTATGATCCATTCTCCGTTTTCTGTGGTCATTATTCATGCCCTTTCAGATACTCCGGTTTTGGCGTCGCTGCTTCAAAGATCCGTACCTTTCGAATGTCTTCTCGTTTCAGTTCCCAAAACGTAGCCTGGATGAAATCGCCTCTGTGCATCCAGTCATTATCCAGGTAGGTCAGATCAAACACTCTGGTCCAGTTTCGATTTCTATAGGAAACCTTCTCTGCCTCGGGAAGACGATCGTACTCTGCTTCCAGCCTTCCATCTTCCTCTTCCGAGTCGGAAATCAGCCCATGTAATAATATGATGCTCCAGGCATCAAAATCCGAGAGCACTAGCTTTTCTTCTGGAATATCGATCTCCATGCAGACAAAACGCTCGCCTTTCCATCCGTTTTTCCATCGTTCGGCTCGAAGATCCGGCTTTTTTCGCTTTCCTTCCCGCATGTACCATGCCCAAACCGGATGGGAAACGCCTGTTGGAGGCTCCCCGATACGGGTCTTCATTTCCTGTGCGAGCCAGTCATATTGCTCCCGAAAGTCAGAAAGCATAGAACGTTCAAGCCGGCAATGATAGACACCGGTATCTTGTATCAGTTCATACACTTCAATCGGCTGAATGGTCCATAATATCAATATCGTACTCCTGATGCGGGTCTCTTAAATGAGAAAAAGAATGCGCCGTTACCGGAAGGCCTCTGGAAGAACACGTCAATTACTTACTATCTTCTTCCTATCATCAATCGATGTAGCCTTCGCGCTTTTTATTGAAACGTTCAAGCTCTTCTTCACTCTCAACATAAACCTGAAGGTATCTTGATATATCACGAACGAGGACGTAATTGTCCAACTGTTTCATCAATTCCAAAGTAAACTCCAGTGCCGTCAGTCCACTATTTCTATCCAGTTCAATTTCGATTTTGTCCATGCTAATGACCTCCCTATCATAGGTGCCCTTTCCAGAGGCCATTATTATTATAACATTAAGCAATCTTTATATATTTTGCTCTGCTGGTTTAGCTGTTCTTTTCTCGGTTCAGTGCAAATCTGGCGACAGACCATCCACGTTCGATCGCATCATACAGATCCTGTTCACCAAAACGCAAAAGCTGTTCCATTAGCTCACGGTAAGTATGCTTCTGGCTCAATGGATCCAGGCTACAATCTGCCATCCATTTCAACATGATCCATGCGTTCTGATCCACAGGCTTTTCTTCCGTTTTTGCATAAGCTTCATACTCCTGAAGGTAATGCTTATACAACTCACCGTTCATAATTCTGCCTGACCCCCGATGCCTTAATTCTATCCTAGCGCCTTCCTCGCCATCTCCCGATACACCTCGACCGCACTCTTCGGCCCCTCGATTCTGATCTGTCCACCCCACTGGAACACCCAGCTGAAAAAGGTAGGCGATGCGCAGACCTTCACCTTCGTCCGGAAATGATCACCATCCACCTTCTTCACCGTGATGTCCGTTCCGAACTTATCAATGACCCCCTTCATCACCTCGTTCTGGCACAGGAGTGTCACTTCCTCCAGCTCCTGATTGTCATACATCCGGAAGACCTCTCTGGTATAACGGGCCACGTCGAAGTCCGCCGGCGCGGGATGAGCATCCTCCTCCAGAAGCTCCGGCGCCTTCAGGATCCGGTCCACACGATAAGTCCGGACCGCTTCCTGCTCATGGTTCCAACCGACCAGATAATAGAAGTCGCCGTTCCAGATCAACGTATACGGACTGACGATATAGGCCCTGCCGTCGTTCCGCAGAATCTGCTTCTTCCTGCCATCGTACTCGGTGTAATAAAAGGAAATCCGCTTCCCGGCATTGATCGCCTCATTGATGGCATCGACAATGTAATAGCCCTTCTCATTGCCCGAGCGCACTCTTCCAGATGTATGCAGATTTCGCTTCAGCTTTCCTGCATTTGCCTCGCTGGTCAGGGTCAACAGCTTCTCCACCAAGGCGCGGCTTTTCTTCTCCGTGATGAACTTCGAGGACTCCACCGCATCGATTAAGATCTTCAGCTCCGGCAGCTCGAACTCGCTGTTCTCCAGATAGTACTTCTTCTGCCGCGACCGGACGGCGTGCACGTCAAAGCCGGCCGCCTTCAGCATCTCGATATCGCCCGGCACCGTGGTCCGGTGCATGGAAATGCCGTGCTCCTGCTCCATGATGGCCTGGATCTCATGCGTCGTGAGCGGATGGTCCTCATCGGTACGCTGCAAAAGAAGCTGATACATGTAGAGAATGCGCAGGCGGATGTCGTTCCGGTTCAGGTCCTTTTTCACTTCGACGGCGGATGCCTCGGCCTTCTCCTGCTTCTTCTTCTGGTCCGCCAGGATCACGTGGGCAATGACCTCAGCCGCGATCTTCGAACCGGCCTCATTCGGGTGCTGACCATCCTCCGCGTACAGGTTCTGTGTCTCCAAAAGCTCGAAGAACTTCTTCCCCACATCCGCAATCAATGCACCGGTCTGCTCAGCCGCCTCATGATAAGCGTCATACATGCGCTGCGCCATGTCTTCATAAGAGATGCCGATATCCTCTAGCCACTGGCTGCCCTTCTGATAAGCCCAGGTCGCATAGAGGACCGGAGTGGCTCCCTCCTCACGGATCCGTTCGCAGAGCAGACGGACATTCTTCAGAAAAGCATTCCGGGATGTCAGCGGGCCGTTGCTCATCTCCTGCAGGACCACGTAATCCCAGTGCTCCTCCGCCAGAGCGGTCAATGTCTTCGCGCCCATCTTCGTATGCGGGTTCAGCTGTTCCGCGAGGCGTGCGCCGCCGCGGGTATGGTGCACGACCTCCGCGCCAGTGAGTTCCGCGAGCATGGAGGGCATGTCGTTTGCAAATGTGAGGCTGTTTCCGAGCATTAAGATGCGTAACATATGTTATTTATCCTTTTTTCTGTGAATAGGCGGGTTTTCTTCCCCGGTTGCTCAATCGTCTCTTTCCCTGATGAACACATACTCCTCCGCCGTCGAGCGTTCCTCCGAGAACCGATACCCCATGCGGTCGTAACGCTTCATCTCCTCCGGATCCTCGATACTATTCTCCGCCATAAAGCGCACCATGTCCCCGCGGGCCATCTTCACGTAGACGCCCTTCTGAACGATCTTCCCGCCGTCCACTTCGCCAAAGGTGCATGTGATATACCGGTCCTCCGGCTGCAGGTATCGCTCGATGCAGACCGCATACTCCTTCGAGGCCAGGTCAATGATCAGGCCACTCCCATCCCGAACCTCCCGGTACAGCCTGTCTCCCCAGTACTCATAGAGGTCCTTCGTTCCGGCGACCTTAGCCTTCGCCTGCATTTCCAGCCGGTAAGGCATCACGCCGTCCATCGGCTTTAGCACCCCGTAGAATCCGGAGAGGATCCGCAGGTGCTCCTGCACATAATCGAAATGTCGATCTTCAAAGACCTCCGGACCCATGTACTGGTAAGCGATGCCGACATACGAGAGGATCGCCGGCGTAAGGCGGGCCTTATCGCGCAGGTCCATGCGCTCCAGGCGCGCAATGTTCTCTGCGGCGATCGCGTCATTGCACGCCCACAGCTTCTTCAGTTCCGCACCGGTCCGTGCCTGCAGCCAATGCAGGAACTCCTCCGCCTGCGGCAGACATCTTGCGATGACGGGGGAACCACG
>CAYLPO010000200.1:0-2600 GCA_964385575.1 uncultured Lachnospiraceae bacterium
TGAAGATGGGATTTAAGATCCTGCAGTCCATGGTGTACGGCGACATCCTGATGAAGGTCGTCCACCGCATGCGCCCGTACGAGGCTGTGCCGGGCACGACGGACGCACTGTTCGAGAAGTGGCACGACATCTGCATTCATGATCTGTCGCAGGACGAGATCAACCGCAAGAAGTTCCACATCAACTGCCGCGACATGATCCGCGAGTTTGACCGGATACCCATCATTGAAAAGGAGATCCCGAAGGTCGGCATCGTGGGAGAGGTCCTGGTCAAATACATGCCGGTCGCGAACAACCACCTGGCGGATATCATTGAGGCCGAGGGCGGCGAGGCCGTCATTCCGGACTTTATCGAGTTCATCTCGTACTGTTTCTGGAACGCCACGTACCGTTATGACTATCTCGGCGGTTCGAAGGGCGCTTCCGCGGTCGCGAAGATCGTCATTGCGGTCTTCAAGGTCGCCCGCCGCAGGGTCATGCGCGAGTACCGCCGCAGCAAGCACTTCGAGGAAACGACGCACCTGAGTAAGGTAAAGAAGGTCGCGACCGAGATCCTGCAGCTGGGCAATCAGTGCGGCGAGGGCTGGTATCTGGCGGGTGAGATGATCTGCCTGATCCGCGAGAAGGTGGAGAATATCGTCTGCGTGCAGCCGTTTGGTGTCTGCCGAACCACGTCGTCGGCAAGGGCGTCATTAAGAAGCTGAAAGAGCTCTATCCCATGTCGAACGTGGTCGCAGTGGACTATGACCCGAGCGCCAGCCGCGTGAACCAGCTGAACCGCATCAAGCTGATGCTGGAGGTGGCCGTCGAGAATATCGAGAAGCGCCGGAATATGCGGCGCGGGCTGCCGGATGGTGAAGGTGCCTGAGGCGCAGAAAGCGTATACCGGGTACTTCGGATAAAACAGGTTTTGGGGCACGGATGATTCCGTGCCCTGTTTTCTTGCTTCGGAAAATGTTATGATATGAAAAACAGCAGAAATACTGCCGGAAGTAATCATATGCAGGAAAACAGCTTCAGGAAAATGGATAGGAGAAATGATGAATCTGCAGGAAATATCGATCCGTGAGTTTGAAAGCATTCAGATCGGCCAGACTGAGAACGCCGCGGCTGGGACCGGCTGCACCGTGTTCCTGTGTCCGGAAGGCATGCGGGCCGGCGCGGACGTGAGGGGAGGCGGACCTGCCTCGCGGGAGAGTGAGCTTCTGAAACCACTCGCTGCAGCGCAGGTGGTCCATGCTGTCGTGCTCGCGGGAGGCAGCGCGTTCGGTCTGGGGACTGCGAACGGAGTCATGGAGTTTTTGGAAGAACGGGATATCGGTTTCGATGTCGGCGTAACCAAGGTACCGCTCGTGGTTCAGGCGGATCTGTTTGATCTGACCGTGGGAGATATGAGTGTGCGCCCCGGCCCGGAGATGGGGCGCGAAGCGACGCGACTGGCTCTGGAGGCGCCGAATTATCAGGACGGAAACTACGGCGCGGGATGCGGTGCGACCGTCGGAAAGCTCGGCGGTATGGAGACCTGCATGAAATCCGGGATCGGAAGCTATGCGGTGCAGCTCGGGGATCTGAAGGTCGGCGCTGTCGTGGCCGTGAATGCCCTGGGCGATGTCTATGACCGGAAGACCGGAAAGATGATCGCCGGCATGCTGAACAAGGACCGGACAGGATTTGCCAGTACGCTGGACATGATGACGGCACAGGTTACGAACACGGAGAACCAGTTCGTCCGTCAGGAGCTTCCGGGCAATACGACATTGGCTGTGATTCTGACGAATGCGGATCTGGATAAGACTCAGCTGTGCAAAGCTGCAGGCATGGCGCACGACGGCATGGCCCGCTCGATCTGTCCCATCCATACTTCTGCGGACGGGGATACGATCTTCGCAGTGTCGGCGGGTGAAAGCTCTACGGCGGCAGAAGGACCGCAATTTGTTAAGGCGGATACCGACCTGGTCGGGGTGCTGGCTGCCGAAGTCCTAAGCGAAGCGATCACGCGTGCCGTGATGGGAGCGGAGGGCGCATATGGGTTCCCGGCTGTCGGGGATCTGACTTTTTAAACGTTTTTCATGATACTCAGAGAAAAAATATGACGCATCTATACCTGAATGAACATTTCAGTAAACGGACCGAAGAGCTTCTGAATATGCCGTATTACGTGATCGATATCCTGCCGCGCCGGATCCCTTCGACGCGCGCGGATGTCTGGTTTGCAGCCGAGCAGTTTTTTTCGCAGCCGGAATGGATCGGCCGGCTGTATGGGCGGTTCGCTCAGGTGATCCTGAAACTCGGGTGTTATTATGACGCAGCGTCCTGCGATGAGACAGATCGTTGGGAGCGTCCGGAGCCCGGGATATTGTTCGGGAAGATTGCGGGAATGTCAGACGGGTTTCTGAATCTGTTCTATTATGACGAGGATACGCTGGTCACCCTGAACAGCGGGGATCTTTACATGACATTGTATCATCCTTCGGCCGAGATGCTGGACACAGTCAGACAGATCGCGGAGGCCGAGGGCCTGTTTATACGCTTTGGTGAGAACGCGGAGGAACTGCGCGTCAGAACACGGGCGGCAGAGGAAAAGTCTGCGCGCGTGTTTT
>CAYLPO010000200.1:2610-3944 GCA_964385575.1 uncultured Lachnospiraceae bacterium
CCAGATGGGTGGATGACGCACTTCCGGACAAATACGACCATAATGCTTTCGAGTACAGCTGACAGCCCTCGCGGGATGAGTTTCAGCGTGCATTGGAATATCAGAAAGCCCGCGGCGACGGCTTCATAAAGCTGGAGGGTGATGAGCCTTTGGAGGATACGTTTGGGCTGGAAGCGGGTGTTACGCTTACCATGGCTCTTTTCGGAAGAAGCGGATGCACTGCTAAGTGGAAGACGAACCCGGAGCTTACTTACAGGCGCCCCGATCCAGCTGAAATCGAAGAGTTTGAAATGAAGCATTACGGTCCGGTTTACGGGGAGGATTTCGAGCGGCGGAATATCCGCAGGCTGTTCGGAAAGCTGGATTATCACGGCGCTTATCTGGATGGGGCGCTGGCTGCAGCGTGTTATACTTTCTCTGCAGACGGCATGACCTGCATTGACGGGCTGACTGTGGATGAAGATTATCGTCATCGGTATATTGCCACGTCGATGTTTGCACATCTGGCAGAGCGTTATTCCGGCGATGTCCTTTATCTTCATGCGGACGAAGATGACACGCCGAAGGATATGTACCGCAAGCTGGGGTTTGAGACGGTTGACCGGCTCTATGAATACATCAGCACGGATCTGGGAAACGCAGGCCTTTTTTGAGCCTGCGTTTTGGTTTGTTTATAATAATGTTGCCGAAACGGAAGGAGGGAGCTATGGCTGTACGGATCAACGGTATCAATCACGTTGCCATCAGTGTGGCAGATCTGGAGGAGAGCATTGCCTGGTATGAGCGCGTGTTCGGCTTCACGGTGACCGATCGCAGCGAGATCCCCGGCACAGGAATTCAGGTATGTCATATGGACGCCCAGGGACATTTTCAGATGGAGATCTTCTGCGCGCCGGGTTCTGATCCGCTGGACCCGCGGCGTACTGTTCCGAACCAGGACCTGACGATCCAGGGAAACAAGCATGCCTCCTTCGGCGTGCCGGACGCGCACGCGCTGCTGGACGAATTTCGGCGGCTGGGTGTACACATCGCATTCATCGCGGAGGTGGACGGTACTTACGGTGTGTTTATCAATGACAACAGCGGAAACCTGATCGAGATCTTTGAGGAAGGCACACAGAAAGCATGAAGAATGACTTGAAGAAGATCCTTTTTATCTGCCACGGCAATATCTGCCGCTCGCCGCTCGCTGAGTTCGTATTTATCGATCTCGCCCAGCGTGCCGGAGTCTCAGACCGCTTTCAGGCGGCCTCCGCGGCCACGAGCACGGAGGAGCTGGGAAACCCGGTCTATCCGCCCATGCGGAAGGTCATGGCGGCACACGGGCTCGACCC
>CAYLPO010000201.1:0-3943 GCA_964385575.1 uncultured Lachnospiraceae bacterium
GCCGTGTTCTCGCCACACTCCCCGTCAACGTTGAGCACCTTGCCGTCCTTGCCTTTGCAGTTGGCATACCGGAGCAGCTTCTGGAGCAGCCGGACAGCGGAGCCCTTCTTCCCGAGGTAGACCGCCGGGAGGACCTTCGTGTACTTCTCCGTCTTCTTGCTGCCGGAGGGCATTCTGTACGCGGCGAAGAACTCCTTCGTGCTCCACTCGTCGAACTGTACGCCCGTGAAGAAGCCGCCCAGGTTGATGCGGGTCTGACTTCCTAAGTCGTACTTGTTGATGGTCGGACCGTAGTCGGAGGCCATGACGAAGGCGTGCCACTCCGCTGAAGGCGTGACGCTGCCGTTCTTCTTCATGAGTACGAAGTCGCCCTTCTTGACCTTGGTCTTGTCCGTGATGACCGCCGCGCCGTGTGCACGCATCCACTCGTCCATATTGATGACCGTGATGCCACAGGTAGAGCCGAGCTTCGGCTGGTCTGTGAAGCCGAGGTTCCAGAGGGCTCTGGCGATGAGGCGGTCGCAGCTGATGAAATGGTCCGCGCACGGCGGGAAGGTGTGGCTGTCGCCGTACCTCCACCCCTCGACCTTCGCCTGATGGCACACAGCCGCCACAGCGTTCAGTCTCTGGGCCGATGTCGTGTATCTCATCCTTCCACCTCCGGAAGTCCTGCGAGGGATGTGAGCAGGCTCAGGATCCCCGCCAGCACGGACGCGGACGCTACCGCGACCCAGTTCACCTCCGACATGACCGCTGCCGTGCCGATCGTGGCGATGGCTGTCTGTGCTACTGTTTTTAGAGCACGGATGCCCGCCGCTCTCCACCATTCCTTTGACTTCATAGCATTACCCCCTTCAAAAAGAATCCGACCGCCGCGCTGATAAGGGCGACGACGACCACCCAGACGGCTTTCTTCCAGTTCTCGGCAGGCTCGGCTTCCAGGTCGTCGAGCCGCTCGCTGATCTTGGCCTGCTCCTTCACCATGCGCTCCATGTTCGCGGCGAGGAGCTTCACCGAGCTGGTCAGGTCCGCCAGGTTCTCCAGCTTACCTTCCAGGATGTCCAGCCTCCTGTTCTGCCGTGTCTGCTCATCGTTGACCCGGGATAGCTCCAGGTCGTGCACGGCTTTGGTCACATACTCGTCCGCCATGGTCCTCCTTTACGCGATGCTCGTGATAGAGCCGCTCATCAAGAAGATATATGCCGTCAATGTTGCGTTCGCTGTGACCTCGAGCGACCGCGTCCCCGCGTGGGTCTCGAAGTTCACGCCGTCCAGAATGTTCGCGCTCGTCTCCGCGCCTGCGGAGGAGAAGTTGTGCAGCCGCATGGTCTTGGATGCCGCTGCCGCGCCGATCGTGACGATCATGAGCTGCGTGCCGTTGGTCACGTTGATGGTCTTGGTCGTGTTCGCGGTCATGGCCAGCTTCGTGATCGTGATGCCGCCCAGGGCAGCGGATACATCCGCTATGCCCGCGCTGAGCGTGTCGAAGTCCGCGATCTGTTCCACCATGTTCGCGTGGTTGCCGAGCCTTACGGCGTAGTCCGCCTCGTCCGCGCTTGTGACCGCCGACACCGAGCTGATGGTCGTGCCGGAGAGGTTCACGTACCACAGCGGAAGCTCCGCCACGGTAGCCCCGTTGTAGATGTCGCCGGATATGTAGGAAGGTGCTGCAGGCGTGCCGGAGACCGGCGTGCCCTGGATGACCTTGAGCGTGATGCTCTCCGCGCCGCTGCCTGCCACTTCGTACCGTGCGACGATGAGGTCCTTGCGGTATTTGCTCTGTGTGCCGGATGCGATGGCCAGAGAGTCATAGCTGCCCGGCTCGATGATCGCGGCCCTGCCCTGCATGATCAGCACGCCGTCGGAGATGCGGACCTCGTTGTTCGACTGGATGGTCGCCGCCATGCGGTTGCCGACCTTGAGGATGGCGTTCCCGCCGACCAGCCCGATATTGATCGCGCCGTCCTGCGCTGCCGTGATGTGGGATGTGCCTGTGTAGCCTGTGATGATCTTCAAATCTTAACCTCCCCCGCTTCGCCGAGCGTGTATTCTATCGTCTGGACCCCGCTGCTCATCTTCACCACCTTGCCGACCACAGGGGCCTGCATGGCGATGCCGGTGAGATAGTCGCGCCCGCCTACGATGTCGCCGATCGCGATGTCCATGTCTGTGTCGATGTCGATCGAGAACGTGTTCCTGTTCCTGAGCTCCTTCAGCCGCTTCCGGCCTCCGGCTACGAGGTCGTATTCACTCGCCCCGCTGTTGTCGTAGACCTCGGCGACCTCGTCCACGCCGAAGAAGGTCTGTGTCTGGCTTATCCTGCCCCGCTCGTCCGTGTAGAGGTGCCGGACCATCCTCTCGCTCAGCTGGCCGGAGCCGAGGCAGATGAGGTGATTCACCATGTCCTGCTCGGTCTTGACCACGTAGTCCGCCCGCATGTTGCTGGAGAACTCGATGTCCGTGGCGTAGTTGTGCACAGGGACCGCGCCAATGATGACCGCGTTGTCTTCCTCGGAATAAACAAGCTCCAGCCGGTGGTCTACGCTCTCGAGCATCTCCCTGAGCCCCTCGTAGAGCGTGCAGTAGCGGTCAAACTGGTAGTTATTGACCGTTATCCCTGTGTCGAGCGGGGACGCCATAAAAAGCGGCGAGAGGGTCGCACACAGGCCCGCTATGACCGTGTTCAGCTCCCCCGTCGCTGTCGCATAATCCATTCCCGGCTCCGGCTGGATGATCTTCCTCTGGAGCATACCGCGCCAGGTAAGCCCGCCGGGTGCGATGGAGTCCTGCTTCGTGTTCGTGCTGAGCCTCTTAAAGAGCCCGCCGTACTCCGTCCCGGGGATGAAGAGCCGCCCGCCGTCGGGGATCTCTTCCCACTCGTCGCGCCGGATGAGGATCTCGAAGCTGTTCTCGTCGTTGCTCACCTCGAAATCATACGAGGAAAGCACCAGCTCCCTGAGCTCGTCACCTCCGGGTGCAGCCACTATGACCATGTCGGCTCACTCCTCTCGTCGTAGATCGTCAGGTCGAAGCCGAAAGCCCCGCTCCAGACGATGTCCAGGCTCCCGCCGGGGATCTTCTCGAAGATATTCGAGGCTTTATTGCGGCGGTTGAAGTAGTTCTGTGTCGTACCGTTGACGAAGTACTTGATAATGGTGTTGTTCCTGGAATCAACGACCGCGTACTGGTTCGCGGAAAGCCCGCCGATGAAGCTGTATTCGTGCGAGTTGATGTAGATCTGCGGGTCTTCCACTAAGCCGTAGATGGTCAGCTTGAAGTTCGCGGGGAACGGGTGCGTACGTACCCACGTAGCCGCGCCCGGGTTTCCGATGAAATAGTCATACGGATAGTCGTATGGATAGTCGAGGTCGTCGCTCGTCTGTTCTTCCACCGGGTAGAAGCTCTTCGTTTCCTCACGGATCCAGAAGGGATACGGGCAGAAGATCTGTATCGTGTTGTCCGTCCACGCCGCCACATCGTCCGGAGCCGTCGAAGATCCTGAGATGTAACACTCGATGTACCAGTCGCGCCAGTAGATGCGGCCCGGCTTCATGTCCCGGATGTCCTTCTCCATGTCGAGGTGCATCGCGTCGATCATGGACCGCCGTGCGAGGCGTGTGGCGTTGAACACCAGCTCCGCCTCGTAGGTAATGGCCTCTTTCCCGAAGTCCGCGACCCGCTGGCCGCACTTGAGTTCCGTGCCTCGCGGGTCCCAGCTCCAGGCGTGGAAGTTCGCCGCCCTGGTCAGGATCCCGTTCGTGTTGAGGTGGTATTCGTTGCCGCTCGAAGCGACATATTTAAGCTCGATCATATAGCCCCCTGTTCCCGGAGGATCCTGCCGAATTCCCTGTTTCCGATAACGACCTTCATGTCGGTCGCCTGCAGTGCCGCCACCATCGCGTTGTAGATATCCGACTCGGAGAGCGACGCCGCACGGATGTCA
>CAYLPO010000202.1:0-3939 GCA_964385575.1 uncultured Lachnospiraceae bacterium
TGCTGTTCGTTTTTCCGCTGTCGCTGGCATTCGTGGATCTCAGATACAGTGCCGCTGTCGTCTGCACGGCGGCGACGATAGCGGCTGTTTATGAAGGATATTTAATTCGGGCGGGAAGAACCGCTTAGCGACGAGGAGTGTAAGGATATCATGGCGAAGCGCGATTTCCCGGAAGAATGGCGGATCACCGGAAGCGTGATGAGCAGCAGATCCAGCGCGGATGTGTACTATGGCGGCCGGGCCGTCAGAATACCGGGCGAAGTCATGGTCAGCTGGTTCCTGGCCGACCCATATGAGATGTTCTGGCTGGAAACGGAAGACCGTGAGATCCTGCCGTGGACGCTGCCCGAAGAAAAGCGGCAGCATAAACTGTCGGACGCGGAGGCGGCCGCGGTCGTGAAAACGGTCCGTGAGTACTTCCGGCACAGGAAGGAGCCGATCGTCTTTCTGACCCGGGAGACGGAAGCCCGGGCGCTGGAGCTGGCAGACATGATAAAGGAGAAGCGGATATCCCGGCGGAAGGCGGCTGCCCTGCTGCAGAAAGAGTTCCCGGAGCTTTCGGGCGGGTTCTGCAGAGCCTTGATCACGGATTCACTGGCCGGGGCGGGATGGTATGAATAAAGGACCGGAAACAGACCCGGTATTTTGCGAGGCGATGAACATGAACATTTGTTTCCGGCCGTGCACCGTGGAAGATCTGCCGACATTGTGCTCATTTTCCAGGAAGCTCTTTTTCGAGGCGTTCCGGGACACGTGCTCTCCGGAGGATATGGACGCATTTCTCGAACGCACGTATAACGCCGACAGGATCCGCGGCGAGCTGGAGGATCCGGACACGGCGTTCTGGTTCCTGTATCTGGATGATGCGCCGGTCGGATACATTAAGGTCAACGAAGGCGTCGCGCAGACAGACATCCGCGACCCGGAGGCGCTGGAGCTGGAAAGGATCTATGTTTCCGGGGAGGCGCAGGGAAAAGGGCTGGGTTCATACCTGATGGACCGGGTCATCGAAACGGCCGGACAGAGAGGAAAGAAATATGTCTGGCTCAGCGTCTGGGAGAATAATGTCAGAGCGATCGCGTTCTATGAGAAACACGGCTTCCGCAAGGCCGGGACGCACGCGTTCGTGATCGGCCGGGACGAGCAGACCGATTACATCATGCGGCGGGATATATGATCTGAAAAGGAGGTTTCATTCGGATGAAAAAGAGCGCAAAGGACTTTTTGGACGCGATCTCCGGGAACGCGGAGATTCGGGAATACCTGGAAACGTATCAGCTGCCGGAAGGAAAGGACCAGGAAGACTGCCTGATGGAGGTCGCCGCGAAATTCGGCTATGAATGCACGAAGGAAGAACTGAAAAAGGCCTACGCCGGCAAGGCGGAGGACCTGTTCGCTCCCGCCGAAAAGCAGGTGGAAGGGTGCGATAATTATCAGTTCGTAATGACCGAGTGCCCTTCGCTGATCTATCCGCCCATCTGCGATTATTAATTGAATTCGGACGATTATGATCCGAATAAAGACGATTGATAAACGACGCGTTCCGGTATCCCTGCGGACCGGCGCCGGAGAGACCGTGAAAAAGACCCGCCCCGAGAGGAGCAGGTCTTTTTGTGTGAAGAATTCCGTGTCAAGAAGTCCATGTGACGGATACCGGCGCGAGGACCTCGGCTTCGGTCACCGCCGGGGCGCGGGACCGCGCGGCAGCTCACGAGTCGAAGAAATGCTGTCCGTCATCCGTGATCAGACGCTCGGTCTTCGGGTACTCGTAGATCGCGTCATTGTCGGCGTTCGCCTCCAGGTAAGCGGCGAACTCATTCGCGTACCACTTCGCCATCTCCAGGTTATGCATCAGGTAGTGACCGCAGTTCTCGGGCTTCGTGCCGGGCACTTCCTGCGCATCGTTCACGGATTGGAAGGCCTTCAGCATCAGCGGATAGACCTCCCGCGGCGTGCGGCGGCCCTTCAGGATCAGGTAAAATCCGGTCAGGCAGCCCATGGGGCCCCAGTAGATCACGTCGTCTTTCCAGTCGGGGTCATTGCGCAGGAACGTGGCAATGATGTGCTCCAGCGAGTGCATGGCTCCGACGTCGATGACCGGTTCCTTGTTCGGCCGCTTCAGGCGGATGTCATAGGTCGTGACGGCGTACTCGCCCAGGTGATCGACCCGGCTGGTGAAGATGCCGGGCACGACGAGTGTATGATCGACGGAAAAGCTCTGAATCAGTTCCATGTCAGTTCTCCTTTGTTGAAAAGTAGTGGTGTTTTGCTTCTATATTATATATGGTAGAAAAGAAATTTGTGTATCTTTTTCGGAGGCGGGAACTCTATGAAAACGGTGCTTTGCTACGGCGACTCAAACACGTATGGATTTAACCCGGATACCGGGCTGCGCTATCCGCTTGATGTCCGGTACCCGGGGCGGCTGCAGATGCTGCTCGGGGAGGATTACCGCGTGATCGAGGAGGGCTGTAATGGCCGCACCACGATCTCCGACGATCCCGTCGAGGGCTGGAAGAACGGTATGGATTACCTGCGGCCCTGCCTGAACTCGCATAAGCCGGTGGACGTCGTGATCCTGATGCTGGGGACGAATGACCTGAAGCGGGTCTTTCGTCTGAATGCGGAGCAGATCGCGGACGGCGCAGGGCAGCTGGTGGATGTGATCCAGAAGTTCACCGCGCTGAAACAGGGCTATGTCCCGCAGATCATTCTGGTCTCGCCCCCGGAGATCGGGCCGGGGATCGCGTCCTCGCCGTTTTCCGTGTCGTTCGACGAGGCGGCCGTCGCGGAGTCAAAGCGGTTCCCGGAGTGTTATCAGGCGGTGGCGGAGCGGAAGGACTGTGTGTTTTTCAATGCAGCGGCGTTCATCTGGCCGTCGGAGACGGACTCGCTGCATCTGACCGCGGAGGCGCACGGGGTGCTGGCGGAGAAGTTGTGTGAAGCGGTGAGACGATTGCCCGACACACTGCATGGAACGGGAAGCGGGGAAGACGAATGAGCCTGTATGCGATCGGTGACCTCCACCTGCATTTCCGGTCGGAGCTGAAGGCGCCCGGCCAGCTGCACGGCCGCGTATGGAAGAAGCACGAGGAGAAGTTCCGGGCGTACTGTGAGAAGATGATCACGGACACGGATACGCTGGTCCTGGTGGGCGACCACAGCTGGGGGAAGAACCTGGCGGAGGCAGAGGAGGATCTGCGGTTCATCGCGGATCTGCCCGGGCGGAAGATCCTGACACGCGGGAACCATGACATGTTCTGGGACGCGAAGAAGACCGCGGCGCTGAACGAGCGGTATGCCGGCCGGCTGGAATTTTTGCAGGGAAACTACTATATATATGAAGATTATGCCCTGGTCGGGACGAAAGGGTTCACGTTCGAGGGGCCGTTCCTGATTGACCGGCGCGGGCGCGTGGTGGACTGGGACGATGCGGCGGAGGAGCATGCGCGGAAGCTGGTGCAGCGGGAACTGGAGCGGCTGCGGGAGTCGTTTGAGGCCGCGCGCCATTACGGCTTCCGGAAGTTCATCATGTTCCTGCATTATCCGCCCACGAACATCCTGGAGGAGGCGAGCGGCTTTACGCGGATGGCAGAGGAGTACGGCGCAGAGCAGGTGATCTACGCGCACAGCCACGGCGAGGCGCGGTTTCATGACAGCATCCAGGGCGAGTTTCACGGTGTGCGGTACACGCTGGCGTCCGGAGATTTCCTTCGGTGGAAGCCGTTAAAAGTGCTGGACTAAGGGGCGTTCGCGATTATAATGAGGGTCCCCCGGAGCGTGTCAGCGCACGGGAGATGTATCAGAAATCCGGCCGGAAAGCATCGGAAATGCATAAGAAAAAAATTCTTGAAAAAGGTGTTGACAAGGTTAAACGGGTTTGATAAGATAGCAAAGCTCGCCCCGGGAACGGGAGCTGAGCGGGCCGGCAAAAAGGCC
>CAYLPO010000203.1:0-3925 GCA_964385575.1 uncultured Lachnospiraceae bacterium
GCTGATCGGCGGGGAGAACGCGTTCGATGACGAGAAGGTGAACCACATCGAGAAGTGCGTCAGCGGCAGTACCTATGTCTGGACGACGGACATCCCGGGTACAGTCGGACAGTTCTGGCCGTCGGAGAAGAACTACTGCGCGCCCTGCAAGCTGCTGGGACGCGACTTCCCGGTGCCGGATTTCGAGGATCCGTATTTCGAGGAGCAGGGCAAGGTCATCCTGCCCGACGTCTATAACCTCTGGAAGGCGGATTGGCGCAAAGGCACATGGATCAATGACATGTGCAATGACTACGGCATTGACAAGTGGGAGATCGACGTCTGGCTGCAGACCTGGATCGGCATGGGCGCGAAGGAAGGCCTGTTCGACGGCATGGACTTCGGCACCGGCATGGCGGTCGATGTGGACAGTCCCGAGTTCTTTAAGGAATTCATCACGAACCTCGTGTACCGCAAGGGCTACTGGGGGAATCTGTTTGCGGAGGGCATGGCCCGTGCGATCCGTGAGATGGGATATGAGAAGTACAGCGATACCATTTTCCACGGACGGTTCTCGAACGAGCTGGGCGGTGAGCGCCTGGATCTGCCGGTCAGCCTTGAGGGCGGCTGGGGCCAGAGCGTACACTGGCAGGGCCGCGGCTATGAGGGCGCGGTCGAGATGCCGACCTGGCTGGCTGCGAACTTTATCCGCATGACTTCATCGCGCGATTCGAACACAGTGGAGCATTTCCACAGTCGGATCGAGTATCATGAGGAGGCCATGAAGGATCCGTATCACAGCCCGGGCCTGATCAAGTCGATCATCAACGTACAGAATAACGCGGAGATCAAGGACTCCGTGATGAGCTGCGAGTGGCAGAGTCCGCACCCCTGGTGGCCGACCATGGAGGCGGAGATGTACACGGCGGCGACCGGCTATCAGATGACCCCGGAGGAGCTTTATGACGCGGCATACCGCTCGAAGCTTCTGATGCGTGCCATCTTCATCCGGAACCACGGGCGGACACGGCGGATGGAGATCGAGCAGGTCTGGCGCGTCATGGTCATCCCGGATTCGTGGAATCAGACGGCCGACTGGCAGCTGTGGAATGAGTTTGTGGATCTGCTGTACGATGCGCGCGGCTGGGACCGCGAGACCGGCTGGCCGTACCGCGAGACGTACGAGAAGTACGGGCTGAAGGACGTGGCGGATGAGATGGAGGCGCTGGGTCTGCTGCCGGAGCGTCCGGCTGAGCCCTGGCATGATTACGGTGAGCCGCCGTATGTGCCGTTCGTGGAGAACAGAAAGCGCGAGGCGGAGCAGGCGTGACTGCGGGGAGGCCGGAGCAGCTGTTTGTAAGCTGTAGAGCGTTTATACATGCGCCATGCTGCGAGCGGGCGGATATTGAACTGCGACCATGAGCGTCATGGCGACACACACGACCCAAAACAGGGCGGAATCGTGATATCCCAATCACGATTCCGAGCGAAAGAGAGCGGGAAATCCATCTGAGATTTCCCGCTCTCTTTGAGTGGTACCTGTTTTGGGTCAAGCGTGGAGTCATAGACGGTCAGGGAGCAGTTTACCGATCCGTCCGGCGCAGCATAGCGCACATGTATTAAAACAACACATTACGGTGAAACTTCCTCAGAAGCCTCCGGTGCCACATCGCCCGCGGCAGCCTCCAATATCACATTGCCCGCGGCAGCCTCCGGAGCCGGCTCGCCCGCAGGGGCATCCTTTTCCATGGCTGCCCGGATCCGTTCTTCCTCCTTCGCGAGAATATCGCCCTGTTCCTTCTTATCCAGCTCCAGATCTTTCTCAGCGGCCACGGACTCATCTGCGAACTTGTCGAAGATCTGCTGCTTTTCGGCCAGCAGCTCCGTGATCCGTTCGTCGACTGTATCCGGGCAGAGCAGCCGGTAGACCAGCACGTTCCGGCTCTGTCCCATGCGGTAGGCGCGGGAGATGGCCTGGTTCTCGGTCGAGGGCTTCAGCTGCGGCTCTGCGATGATCACGACACTTGCAGACTGGATGTTCAGGCCGGTGCCGCCCGAGATGATCTGCGCGAGCAGGACTTTTCCGGCGGGTGCTTCGTCGAACTCATCAATGATCTGCTGTCTGCGTTCCAGCGGGACCGACCCGGTGATGGGTTCGGTACCGGCGTCGCCCAGCATGGCCGCGACTTTCGCGATGGTATCCAGGAAGAAAGAGAAGACGATGACCTTCCGGCCGTCCTGCGCCGCTTCGTCAATGATCTCCTTCATGCGGCAGGCCTTCGAGGACAATGCCGGATCCTCCACGGACCACGACACCCGCCGCGCGTCCGCGAAGTCTTTCCGCAGGACGGCGTCTTCATAGGCGCGCCTTTCTTCCTTCTGTTCGAGTTTGCACCATTCCTTCGTTTCCGTCTTTTCGGGCAGCTCGGTCAGCACGTCCGCCCGGCGCCTGCGGTAGTAGGCCGGCGCGACCGCTTCCTTAAACTGTTCGGACTTTGCGAGGGTCTGCAGGGACTGCGCTTTTTTGGCGATCTCGGGCTGCAGCATATTCAGAAGGACGATCATCTCATCGACCCGGTTTTCGAGCGCCGTTCCGGTCATGAAGAGCTTCCGGCCCGTTTTTTCCGCGAGCAATGCGACCGAGCGTGTGCGCAGTGCCTCGGGGTTCTTAATGTAATGCGCCTCATCCACCACGAGCATTCCGTAGCGGAAGTCATTCGGAAGTGTGATATTATCCGCAGTCTCGAAATTCGTGACCGCGACCCCGCCGCCTGCGATCCACTCGGAGACCGCCGCGTCGCGCTTCGGACCATAGACCTTGATCGCGGTCAGGTCGCTGTGCTTCTCGATCTCGCGACACCAGTTCTCGACCACGCTGGCAGGGCAGACCACCAGAAAATGCGTGGCGCCGGCATTGCGCAGGGAGACCATGGCCGCGATGGCCTGGACAGTCTTCCCCAGGCCCATCTCATCGCCCAGCAGGACATTTTCCTGATGCAGCACGTAGCGGACGCCCCACTCCTGATAGCGGCGGAGCGTGCATTTGAGTCCCTCGGACTGAAAGACTTCATTTCGCACGGCTTCCGCGAGTTCGCCGGGCAGCCCGTACATCTCGTCGGAGGCCAGCTCGGGCAGCAGCTCCTCGAAGAGGACGCCGTACTCCGCCGTGAAGGCGTTGAAGTCGTCTAAGGCCATCTTGTCATTGACCTGACGGAACTTCGGAATCAGATGAATGGCCTTCTTGCCGTCCTGGAACAGTTCGGATTTCTGAAGCTCGACCAGGGTATCCCATGCCTCCTCGGCACGGGCGTTCTGTTCCGGCGTCGCATTCATCCAGTCCACGGTCGTTTCCGCGGGAGCCAATGCCTGCAATGCAGGGACGGCCTGCGGCCGGTAAAGGTCGTAAATGGTCCGGCAGACGGAGAGAACCTTTGATGCATGGCGGCAGACGTAGAGCGCGCGGATGAGCCGGCGCATATCCTCGGAGGTGTCATCCGCGCTCAGGCGCACATGAATGCCGTCGCGCGCCTGTTTGGCGATCTCGCGCGCGATGTCCTTGATCTCTTTTGCGGCCTCCTCGCTGATCCCGTTTACCGCGGTCAGAGCAGAAGCCGGTACGGTGACCAGATCTGCGATCGACGTATAGCCGGCATCGGTCAATGCCTTCGTGCGGATGCCTTTCTTTTCACGGGAGAGCTCTTCGGTCGGGATGCCGCGCAGGATCTCCATGAGCTCGCGTTCGATCACGCTGCCGGAGGCTTCGCGGACTTCATTGATCACGCGTTCGTGATCCTGAACGGCGTCAGCAAGTCCGTCGAGCAGAGATTCGTGGTTTTCGATAAGGATCCTGGCATGTCCGGGGATGATCTTAGCCATGTGTTTGCTCGGTTTGTTCGTTTTTTTCATGATCCACCAAAACTGTGACAAGAGGGACGGCTCTTTTGTC
>CAYLPO010000204.1:0-3922 GCA_964385575.1 uncultured Lachnospiraceae bacterium
AAGGAGTAAACATGTATGACATCATCGTCGTCGGCGGCGGCCCCGCCGGCATGACGGCGGCGCTGTACGCGCAGCGGAACGGAAAACAGGCGCTGGTCATCGAGAAGACCGGGTTCGGCGGGCAGATCACGCATTCGCCGAAGGTGGAGAACATCCCCGGCTTTGCGTCCGTGACGGGCAATGAATTCGCGGACGCCATGCTGGACCAGATCCTGGGGCAGGGCGCGGAGATCGAGTTTTCCGAAGTCACCGGCGTGCGCGACGAGGGAGATCACAAGGTCGTCGTGACCGAGGACGGCGAGTTCGAGGCGAAGGCCGTGATCATCGCGGCCGGCGTGAAGCACCGCATGATGGGCCTTCCGGGCGAGGACGACCTTGTGGGCGAGGGTATCTCGTTCTGCGCGGTCTGCGACGGCGATTTCTACAGCGGAAAGAAAGTCTGCGTGGCCGGAGGCGGAAACTCCGCGCTGCAGGAGGCCATCCTGCTGGCGGAAAAGTGCAGCGAGGTCGTGATGCTGCAGGATTTGGATTTCTTCACCGGCGAGGCGAAACTGCAGGAAGTACTGTTCGCCAGACCGAATGTGAAAGCGTACGCGGGCGTGAAGCTCACGGCGCTGCACACCGCGGGTTCGGATGCCGCGGGCGCTGCGGCGTTTTTGGGCGCGGCGAACGGCGACGAGGCAGGAGCAGCGGACATGACGTTTACCGGCGTGACGATCGAGCACACTTCCGGTGTGAGCGGTACCCCCGGTTCGCAGGAACGCATCGACTGTGATGGCCTGTTCGTGGCGATTGGCCTGATCCCGGAGAATGATCCCTTCGCGGAGCTTTGCGACCTGAACAGCTACGGCTATTTCGACACGAATGAGACCTGCGTGACGAAGACTCCCGGCGTGTTCGTGGCGGGCGACTGCCGCTCGAAGACCGTGCGCCAGGTGACGACCGCGGCGGCGGACGGCGCCATCGCGGCGCTGGCGGCGTGCCGGTATGTGAACGGCTTATAAGCCGGTCAGTCTGAAATCGAAAAGCCGGATGTCATTTCCGGAGTTGGCTTAAACAGGACCGGGCGGCCGTATGGATGGCTGCCGTTCCTGTCTTTTTTGTGCAGAAAGCCGATGACGGTCTGCAAGGTTCTCCTTGCAAAATCCGCGCTCAACAGGCAAAATAATATCGCGTATGCCCTGCGGACATTTTCGCCGTACGGGCGCGACATTGAAAAGAAAGAATAGAGAAAGACACCACATGATCTGTGCAAACATCCTCGAGGCCCTCGGCCATACCCCCATGATCCGCCTGAACCGCATGAACCGGCCGGGCAATGCCGAGATCCTCGTCAAATTCGAAGGCCTGAACGTGGGCGGCTCCATCAAGACCCGCACGGCCTATAACATGATCCTGCAGGCGGAGCGGGAGGGCCGCATCGGCCCGGACACCATCATCGTCGAACCAACCAGCGGCAACCAGGGCATCGGCCTGGCGCTGGTGGGAGCGGTGCGCGGCTACCGCACCATCATCATCATGCCCGACTCGGTCAGTGAGGAGCGCCGGAAGCTGGTGCGTCACTACGGGGCGGAGGTCATCCTGATCCATGATGACAATGACATCGGAAAGTGCATCGACGAATGCCTGGCGCTGGCGCTGAAGATGGAGCGGGAGGATCCGCATGTCTTCGTGCCGCAGCAGTTTGCGAACCCGAATAACACCCAGACGCACCGCAACCACACCGCGCTGGAGATCATGGAGCAGGTCGCGGGGCCCATCCACGGCTTTTGCTCGGGCATCGGGACCGGCGGCACCATCACCGGGATCGGCGAGACCCTGAAAAAGGTCTATCCTGACATGGAGATCTGGGCTGTCGAGCCGGAAAATGCCGCCATCCTCGCGGGCGGCACCGTGAGCACGCACCTGCAGATGGGCATCGGCGACGGCATTATCCCGGATATCCTGAACCAGGAGATCTATGATGACATCTACATCGTCACCGACGAGGAAGCCATCCGCACCGCGCAGGACCTGGCGCGGCTCGAGGGTATCATGTGCGGGATCTCTTCCGGCACGAACGTGGCCGCGGCGCTGAAGCTGGCGGAGAAGCTGGGCGAGGGAAAGACCGTCGTGACCATCCTGCCGGACACGGCGGAGCGGTATTTCTCGACAGTGTTGTTCGACGAGTGAGGACTTGCCGGAAGGCTTGCAAAACCGTGCAGGTATGCTATATTGAACGTGCTGCCCTTCAGGGTGCGGCACCGCCAACCGAATAATCTGTGTTCATCGGAGGGCGAGTCATCTGTAGATATGACGAGCCGGATAAGATGGCAGGCTGAGATGCCTGTTCTTCTCATCCGGCTCGTTTTTTGAAAGTACAGGAGGCGGTTCTGCCCGGCGAGCTTGCATTGTTTCGGCAGAAGGAAATGATATGGAAAGAAGCTTGAATTTTACCGAAGGAAAGATCCTCGGTCCCCTGATGCGATTCGCGGGGCCGGTTTTTGCCGCGCTCTTTATCCAGTCACTCTATGGTGCGGTTGACCTGCTGATCGTCGGGCGGTTTGCACAGCCGGTCGATGTTTCTGGTGTCGCGACGGGATCCATGCTGATGGGCACGCTGATGGGCATGATCAGCGGACTGGCGATGGGCGTTACTGTGTTCCTGGGCGAGATGATCGGCCAGAAACGCGAGCGCGAGTGTGGACGGATCATTGGCAACGGTATCATCATGTTCCTGGTAATTGGATTGGTCATGATGATGGTCATCGCGATCGGCGCCGGGGGGATCTCGCGCCTGCTGAATGCGCCTGAGGAAGCCCTGCCCCAGACGATTTCCTACATTCGTGTCTGCGGGCTGGGTTATGTGGTCATCATCGCGTATAACTTAATCAGTAGTGTGTTTCGTGGAATCGGCGATTCGCGTACACCGCTCGTCGCAGTCGTGATCGCGTGTGTTTGTAATGTTGCGGGCGACCTCCTTCTGGTTGCCGTTCTAGGCATGGGCGCGCGGGGTGCGGCTATCGCGACGGTTGCCGCGCAGGCGGTGAGCGTGGTACTGTCGCTGCTGCTGATTCGGCGGAAGAAACTGCCGTTTACGCTGGAGCGTGCACATTTTCGGCCGGAAAAGGCTGTCATTCGGAAAATCGTGAGGATCGGGGCGCCGATCGCCCTGCAGGATATTCTGACCAATATCACCTTTCTCGTGATTCTTGCTCTAATCAATGAGCTCGGCGTTACGGTCTCGGCCGGTGTCGGCGTTGCGGAGAAAGTCAGCTACTTTATCATGTTGATTCCGATGGCATTCATGCAGTCTCTGGCGGCGTTCGTCGCACAGAATCGCGGCGCCGGGAAGCCGGAACGCGCGACAAGGGGATTCTTTTATGCTGCTGTTGTGTCGACCTTGATCGGCGTGGTCATGTTCTGGCTGGCGTATTTCCACGGGGACATTCTGGCCAGCATTTTCGCGAGTGATCCGGGCGTTGTCGCGGCGGGAGCGGAGTATCTGAAGGCATATGGGATCGACTGCCTGCTCGTAGGGTTCGTGTTCTGCTTCATCGGGTATTTCAACGGCATGGAGCGCACGCGGTTTGTCATGATCCAGGGCATTCTGACCGCGTTTCTGGTGCGGCTGCCCATCTCGTGGATCATGAGCCGGCAGACGCCGACCATCCTGTTTCATATCGGGCTGGCGGTTCCGGCTTCTTCTGTCGTGGGGATCGTGTTGTGCGTGATCTATTTTATCGTGCTGCAGAGGCTTCTGCGGCGGGAGCGGGCCGCGTAGCACCGGGCAATGCTGCGGCGCCGGGGTCACCGGCACCCCGCGCACCTGCCTTTCGTGTACCGCTATCCCGTGCACCTGCCTTCCGCGGCAGACCGTCAACGCTCAGCGCTTCCTGAAAGACGAAGATCTCACACATACGAAAAACGAGGGCACCGCTCG
>CAYLPO010000205.1:0-3921 GCA_964385575.1 uncultured Lachnospiraceae bacterium
GACTGCCTTGCCGCCGTCTCTGTACCATTTCCCGAAGAATTCCAGATAGTGCAGACGCAGGGTATGCACGAAGCATCCGATGATGTTCAGCAGGAAATTCAGTACATGTCCGATCAGGAATACCGCGACAAACAGGATCGTGCCAGGTATGGTCGGTCCGTTCGCGTTTCCAAGAGAGCCGAGCTGGTTGAAAACGCTCGCGATAACGCTACCGGCAAGCATCAGCGCCATCAGACGGGAATAGGACAGGAAGTCTCCCAGATAACCGGTCGCCCCGTTGTAAAGACCGCTGACGATGCCGGTGATCTTGCCGAATCCCTTGTTTGTAAGAATGGAACCCAGGATCATCATTGCAAATCCGATGATCAGGACGATCTTGTTCCCGGCGAGTGCGAATACGCCGATGCCGGCAATGATCACCCACCACGAGAAATCATTGAAGATCGCATCGATCCACTGTCCGTCCCTGATCTTCAGATACGGATGCCAACTTGCCGCCTGCATTGCTAAACGTGAGCGACTGTCCGTCCGAATGCTGAACCTTCTGTAGCTGCGTCCCGCTGTAGGTGAACGACAATTCGTTCTCCTGGTTGTCGCGGATCAAGGACGTGCGCATGTTCGATTTGGCGACAGTCTGAACAGTGCCACTCTTGTACGTCAGCGTGTATGCCGACGTCGTCTCGGCGAGGATCGTCTTGTCGCGGGCGTCTTCGGGCGTCCATTTGCCGTTCACCTTGTGGAACTGGTAGGTTGCCCCGGACGGCAGATGGAACGCAAGCGTTGTCGAATCGACAAGTTCGGCGTAAGTGGAGTAGTTATCCGTCCAGCCATAGCCGAATACACCGGTCTAGATCCGCTTGAACATCGCCGCGCCGTAGGTGCGCGAGAACGAAAGACCAAGACCGCGCCCAGACCGCGCGAGGTCCGTGCCGCGAGCGAGCGTCTGGACGGCGTGGTCGCTGCCAAGCGCTTCGTTGATCACCATCTGCCACAGACGGTCAAGACGTTCCGTGCGATAGCCGAGTTTCATCAAATGGTCGGCGTTGTCGCGCATCCGCTGGAGGAAATCGTCCCACGTTTCGCCGACGTTTGACTTGAGCGTGGCGAGCGCCAACCGCCACATCTCGTCCGTAGCCCACGATGGGCGCATGTACTGCGAGTTCGTGTCCCACGGGAACGCATTCGCATCCGCGAGCGTGTAGTCACAGTCAATATAAACCAACCTGCCAGACGGCTTGTAGAAAAAGTCCACCTTGCGTATCTCGCCCGCTTTGTGCACGCAGGCCGGATAAGTATCTGAAACGCCCATCAGAACAACCGTATCAGTCCAGGCGTCTGATTCGCTTAGGCGAACCAACGTGTTCACATTGGGCTTGAGGATAAGGTATGGTGCATCCATCGCGGCGTCACCAGAATTACCATATTCAATAGAACCGACATATACACGCCCTTGGCGCATGCTCTGCAACACGTTCACCTTGCACCACCACTTCGCGCCGACACGGCTCTCTGTGAGCGTGAGCAGCACGGCGGATGCCTCGTCCGCTCCCTTCTTGACGCGAAGAGTCCAGTCACCTGCCTCACACCCGGTCACGTTGAACGTGGCGAGCGCGGAAACTCCGCTTTCAACCTTAAGGTCGCCTGCTTCAACGCGCTTCCCGCCGCGCTCTATCCAGCAGACAAGCGAATCGTTGAATCCGTTGCCGAAGAACGGCACCGAGACCACTCCCGAATTGGCGGCAGACTTCTTGCCCGTATCCAGCAGGAAGAAACCACCCACTTCAAGCGACAGCTGCGCGGCGACAGGCTCTCTACAGCGCGGACGGCGCGCGCTCGGCGGATGTGCGGTCGGGTACGCTCGGCGGCCGGGGGCACTGGACCTGGGACAGGGAGAAAAAGCCCTATCTTTTTACCACGGCGCAGCCCTGCGATGTGCTGGGCATGGGAGCGGCACGCAAATGGGTGCTGCTGGCCAATTACGGTGATCAGAGCAATCTGCGCAGCGCCCTGGCCTATGACCTGGCCGCGCTGGGGCAGACGGAATGGACCGTGCGGTACAGGTACGCTGACCTGTATCTGAATGGGGAATACGCCGGCCTGTACATGATCACGGACCATGTGGAAACAGGCGGCGGGAGGCTGGATGTCGGAGAGGGGACCGTGGGAGAGACGGCCGGTTTTCTGTGCAAAAATGAGCCGAACTACCGGAAGGAGATTCTGCGCTCTCCCTTCGCGACAGAACGGGGCCGGATGACGGGGATTATCAGCCCCGATTCCCCCACAGCGGCGGAGGAAGAGACCATTCGTGCCGAGACACAGAAGATGGAGGACGCGATCTGGCGGCTGGACGGCACGGATGAGTGGGATGATACGCTGGACCTGGATTCCTGGGTCAGAAAATATCTGCTGGATGAGATCACGGAGAACATCGACGCGGATCTGGCGAGCAGTTACTTTTACTGCCGCCGCGAGGACGGGACGAGCGTTTTCTACGGCGGACCCGCCTGGGACTATGACATGACCTTCGGCTCCGGAGAGAGGAGAAACGCGAACCCCCGGACCTTTACGGCCAATACGGAATATGAGTCGACGATCTGGCCGACGCCTTACTATTACAGGCTCTACCGGAACGGCGCCTTTTACCGGCGGGTGACGCAGCTGTACCGGGAGGAGTATCTGCCAGCCCTGCAGGCCCTGCTGGATGGCGGGATCGGGCGGCTCGCCCGGGAGATCGGGGCGGCTTCCCGGATGAACCGCGTCCGCTGGTACGGGGAAAACACTTCCCCGGGCACTGAAAAAATCAGGGAGTGGCTGGAGGAGCGCGTCTCTTTCCTGAATGAAGTCTGGCTGGAAGGCGCGGTTTATTATACGGTTCAGGTGGAACCCGGATACAGGGAGCCGCTGCTGACGTGGTCGCTGCGGCCCGGTGAGCGGCTGACAGATCTGGACGACCCGCTGGTGCCCGACCCCGGGAGCCAGATCTGGACAGACCGGGAGACCGGGGAGGTCGTGGAACTGTCCAGGCCGGCTGACCGGGATATGGTACTGATTACAAAGAGAGATTAAAGGGGTGCGGAGACGGCGTTCGGACCGTTAGGCGCTCATCAGTGGATTTCCGCGCAGAATGGCAAACGTTATGTCTGGCACAGGCTCTGTGTGGAGGGGCTTAGAGAGCTGGTTTTCTCTGGCCATACAATGATACTTCTGCTTTATGCAGGTTTGGGGGAGGAGAGTGAGGGGATGGAACCGGTAAGAAGCGGCGAGGGGCGCGCCTGTGCGTACCGCCATGAGCTGAAATATCTGGTTTCCGCGGCGCAGATCGGGATCCTGAAGGAGCGGATCCGCTTTCTGGCCGCGCCGGATCCCCATGCGGGAAGCGGGGGGAGCTACCTGGTGAGGAGCCTGTACTTCGATGACGACCGGAACCGCTGCTATTATGAGAATGAGGACGGATGCGACCACAGGGCGAAGTACCGGATCCGGATCTACCGCGGCGGGAAGGAACGCATCACTCTCGAGCGCAAGCGCAAGGACCGGGGGATGACGCGCAAGGAGGCGGCGCTCCTGACTCCGGCGCAGGCGGACGCGCTGATCCGGGGAGAGTATCTGCCTCGGATCGGCGGACTTGACCGGCTCACGCAGGAGCTTTGCGCCGAGATGATGGCATGCCGGATGAAGCCTGCGGTGATCGTCGGATATGAGCGGTTCCCCTATGTCTGTCCGCTGGGAAATGTGCGGGTAACCTTTGACACGGCGATTACATCCTCACCGCCCCCGTTGGACCCGGCGGATTTTTACCGGCCGGATCTTCCCGGGAGGGGGCTCATGCCGCCGGGCATGCATATTATGGAAGTGAAGTTTGACGCGTTTCTGCCGGATGTGATTTACCGGGCGCTCTCGCTGGGAACTCTCTCGCAGACC
>CAYLPO010000206.1:0-3901 GCA_964385575.1 uncultured Lachnospiraceae bacterium
GATTCGACCAGCTGTGCCTCCATGATGGGAGCGACGACTTTGATCAGGGGCTCTTTCGGGAAAACGATATTCCCCTCGGGTACCGCATAGATGTCGCCCGAAAAGTGGAACCCGCGCAGGTAACGCAGGAATTCCTCATCAAACAGTCCGGTCGAACGCAGGTAGTCGATGGCTTCATTGTCAAAATTCAGGTTATTAATGTAGTCGATGACCTGCTCCAGACCGGCGCAGACCGCAAAACCGTTTCCGCTGGGGTTTTTCCGGTAGAACGCGTCGAAGACGACCGTTTGGTTCATCTCCTTATGGAAATAGCCCTGCATCATCGTCAGCTCGTAGAGGTCGGTGAGCAGTGTAAGGTTTCGTTTTTCCATGATAATATCCGCCTTTTACTGAAGATATACTTATTTCATTTTAGCTGTTCAGCGGTCAATGTCAATGAAACGGTCGTATACAACTCTTTTCCTTGTAAATCGTGAATAGTATGTTAAACTGTATGCTGTATTATAAGGCGCAGTAGGCATATAGAACGAAACAATCCAATATTACTCATAAGGAAGTGCAAAAATGAGCTTGTTTGATGATTGGAAAGATGACGCAGAAGATCTGTTCGATGACGCGGATCTGAATGACGGAGATCTGAATATTGATGACGCGGAAGTGATCGATGAGAAGGATCTGGCCGGCGAGTTTGAGGAGATCGCGGACGAGGCGCCTGTGACTGCCGAGACCGAGGCAGAAGAGGCTGCAGCGGAAACGGCTGCTGCCGAAAGCTTGTCTGGTGATGATGCTGCAGCCGAGGCCGCTGCGGCAGCCGCGACATCTGCAGTGCGTCCGCGCTTTGGTTTCGGAAAGAAGATCGCGGTAGGCGTCGGCATTGCCGCCGTAGCTGCTGTCGCTGTCGTGGCAGGTGTGTTTGCGTCGGGCCGGAATAAGTTCGCGAACGGGACCACGATCAATGACATCTCGGTTTCCCGCATGACCGCGGAAGAGGCGGAGGCTGCTCTGAATGCGTCTTATGCGGATTACGGACTGAGTGTCCGCATTGCGGATGAGTACACGTACACGGCTACCGCGGAAGACCTTTCTATGGGGCTTCGCGATGATCTGGACCTGCAGGGCATGATCGATGCGCAGGGGTTCGGTTCGGAACGCGCGCTGACCGTGGAGAATCTCTACACCGCAGATCTGACCGATTTCCACCGAGATGTGGCGGCGTATGTCAGTTCCGTGAATTTGAACGAAGCACAGAACGCGCATCTGGTGTTCGACGAAGAGAAGGATGAGTTCGTGATCGAGGATGCTGTCCCGGGATATACGATGGACGCGGAAGAGATCACGGAAAACGTGGAGAACCATGTCCTGGCACTGGACCCCGAAGTCACCTATTCCATGGATGATTTCTTCGTGACTGAGCCGGAACTCGGCACGGACAGCGAGGAAGTCCAGGAAGCCCTGGAGCACGCGAACGCGTATAAAGATCTGGAGATCACGGTCTCCTTCACACCGGACGGACATGAGACGACTTATGAGACCATCGGCTGGGAGCAGATCCGTGACTGGGTCTCGGTCGACCATGATGGCCTGTCGATCTTCATCGATGATACCGTGCTTTCGGGCTATGTCTCCGAGATCGCGGATGCGCATTCGGTGTCCTTCGGCACGAGCCAGTTCCGGACGACGGGCGGCGGCTACATTAATGTCCGCGCGGCCAGCGCCGGACAGAGCGTGAACAGTTCCGGGCTGTACCAGCGGGTCTATGAGAACCTCTCGAACCAGACCGGCGGGACGGTCGTGGCCCCGTTTGATGCCGCGACGCAGGCGGAGCCCATCGTCGATTTCGGCGGAAATTACGTGGAACTCGACCTGAACAGTCAGGTCATGTATTGTTATAACGGCGGTCAGCTGGTCTGCTCGGCACCCTGCGTATCGGGCAATGTCTCGATGGGCTGGGCGACTCCGAACGGTGTCTATCACATTTATTCGAAGCAGACGAACCGCTATCTGACGGGCCCCGGCTATCGTTCGTTCGTGAACTACTGGATGCCTTTCAACGGCGGTATCGGCCTGCATGACGGTACCTGGCGTTCGGCATTCGGCGGCGCGGAGTACCTGTATAACGGCTCCCACGGCTGCGTGAACCTGCCGCTTAGCGCGGCGGCTACCGTGTTTGCAAACGTCCATGAGGGAACGGCCGTTATCGTGTACGGCGGCGCGACCTATGCCGCTCTGGCCGAATCCGGACTGACCGCTCCGCAGACCAGTTTCTCACTGCACTGCGGTCAGACCGCGGGCATCGGCGCGACGGCTGCGACGGGCATTCACTATGTGTCCAGTAATGAAGCCGTGGCGACGGTTGCCGAAGACGGCACGATCACTGCGGTGACTCCCGGGTCCGTGACGATCACGGTAACTGCGGATCAGGATCAGACACACCTGGGAGGCACCATGGACATTTCCGTGACCGTGACGCATGACTGGGGCAGCTGGACGCATGCCGGCGGCACGGATCACAGACATACCTGCGCGGGCTGCGGCGCGACGGAAACAGCGGCTTGTGATCACACGAGCGGCGGAACGTGCTCGGGATGCGGACATACGTATGCATCGCCGACACCGACTCCTACGCCGACGCAGCCTGAGTCTGAGTCGCAGACAGAGTCGCAGCATCAGCATAATTGGGGAAGCGGTGTGGTGACTACAGAACCCGGATGTGAGACGGCTGGTGTAAGAACGTATACCTGCTCGTGCGGAGAAACCCAAACAGAACCGATTTCTCCGACGGGTCACAATTGGGGAACTCCGACCCATGTGGATGGAACTACAACGCATGTTTCAACGTGCACGAATCCGGGCTGCGGTGCAACGACCACTGCTACCTGTGATACTGCCGAAACGGGCGGAAATTGTTCTGGCTGTGGATATCACTATGATGCCCCCGCGCCTTCTCCGGAACCCGGTGATAACTCGGGCGAAACCGAGGGTTGAGGCATATAGTGTCATCCCTGACAAGCATAATAAAGAGGCTGTCAAATACGGCAGCCTCTTTTATATTCCTTTAAAGTTATGAATGATTATTTGCTAAGAACTACATTTCGACCCGGTTCTCACGCCTTCCCCGCACACCCCAGCACGTCGATCAGCTTATGCCGCACCAGCTCCTTCAGGTTCGCGCGCGCGGGCTTCAGATACTCTCTGGGATCGAACTTGTCCGGATGCTCCACGAAGAATTTGCGGATGGTTCCAGTCATGGCCAGGCGCAGGTCGGAATCGATGTTGATCTTGCAGACGGACATCGAAGCGGCCTTTCGAAGCTGATCCTCCGGCACGCCGATGGCGCCGGGCATCGCTCCGCCGTAGGTATTGATCATCTCTACATACTCCTGCGGTACGCTCGATGAACCGTGCAGCACGATGGGGAAGCCGGGCAGACGCTTCGAGACCTCCTCGAGCACGTCGAAACGCAGCTGCGGCTTCGTGCCGGGCTTGAATTTATAGGCGCCGTGGCTGGTGCCGATCGCGATCGCGAGCGTCCTGTTCGCCGACATCCACGATCTCAATTTCGTTGTCCAGGATGCCATCGCCGGCAGCGCCGCCCGCCGTCGCCGCGGGCACCATCGAGGTCAGCAGGCAAATGACCAACAGCAGCGCAATCCTTCTCTTCATGAAAAACAACCCCCCCTGATCCGATTCTTCGATAATTCAGTCTCCGCTCTTCAGAGGCATCGCCACGCAACACAACGGTTACATGGAAATTGCCTTTTGTTATTACCATTATAGCTTATCGGGCAAAGATTTGTCAATAAAATGGTGGCCTACGATTCATTAAATTGGATAGGTATACAGAACTGACGGCACTGCCCAAAGGACAATGCCGTCAATGCTATTGATGATAAGGACCGCG
>CAYLPO010000207.1:0-3889 GCA_964385575.1 uncultured Lachnospiraceae bacterium
GCAGCTGACGCCGACCATGCGGGTATTCACGCCGGTCCGCTCGTCCACCGCCGGGTCGTGGACCAGCTGGGGCACCCCGAGCAGCAGCCGCCTGAAATCGGTAGTCGCCTCTCCCGCTTCTGGGCAGCTCCGCAAAAGAAAGCCCTGCAAAGAAAGCACCTCCAGCACTTGATTTGCCCCGAGAAGGATCTGCGCGCCGTCGCGGATCATGGCATTGCATCCGCTGCTTTGAGGATCACCGAGCCTTCCGGGCAATGCAAACACATCACGCCCCTGGTCAAGTGCATAGGATACCGTGATCTGCGAACCGCTTTTTTCTTTCGCCTCCATCACGAGCACGCAGTCCGCGAGTCCGCTGATGATCCGATTCCGCACAGGAAAATGCCAGGCCAGCGCACGGGCTCCCGGAGGAAATTCCGAGATGACGGCTCCTTCTTTTTCCAAAAGTTTTCGGTAAAGCGGATAGTTGCCGGAAGGATAGCATTGATCAATCCCGCATCCCATAACAGCGGTCGTTTTCCCTTCTCCGGCCAATGCGCCCCGATGCGCACAGGCGTCGATCCCGTAAGCCAGGCCGCTGATGATATGACATCCCGATCGTGCCAACTCCCGGGCAATCTGTTCGGTATGGATCTTCCCGTAATCCGTACAGTTTCTGGCCCCGACGACCGCTACTGCAGGCTCCGATGTCTCCGGAAGCTTTCCTTTCACGAACAGAAGAAACGGCGGATCCGGGATCAGACGCAGGCGGTCCGGAAATGCCTCGTCATAAAAGGTCAGCATCCGAATGCCCTGCTCTGTCATCCGCGCGCAGATCTCTTTCGACCATTCCAGATCTTTCACGGAATCCGTGATCGAACATGCACGATCTGGGGTGATCCGGCAGGTCTCCGTGATCCTTTCCGGAGTCATCTGCGTGATCTCTTCCGGATCCGGAAGGCACTCAAAGACACGGTGCAGTTCTTCCGCACGCAGGCCGCAGGAATACACCAACCAGAACCACAGCATCTTCTCGCGCTCCGCAAACTCCCCGGTCCGAAAAGCTTTCTTCGATCCCGGCGCATTCATCACGTGTCCTCCTTTCGGTATGCCATCGCTTCGCTGAGATGTTCCTCTTCGATCTGTTCCGATCCGTTCAGATCCGCGATGGTTCGCGCAGTCTTCAAAAGCCTGTGGTAGCTGCGTGCGGTCAGTCCCAACATCTCATAAGCACGCTCCAACAAACGCTCCGCACGAGCGGTCATCCTGCAGTAATCATGTACTTTTCCGGACGGGATCTCGGAGTTAAAACGAAACGTTTCTCCCCGAAAGCGATGTATTTGCCGCTCCGCCGCCATCTCCACCAGTTCCTTCATCCGCACAGTGTCCGAGACAGCATCCGACATCGTATCCGCAGCCGCACTTTCTGTGTTCCCGGTATTCTGAGAGCCTGCATCCTTCCCTGACAAGCTGCGGTATCCCACTCGTTCTACACGTACCTGCAGGTCGATACGGTCCAGCAGCGGTCCGCTGATCCTGCTCTGATACTGCCGTATCTGAGAAGGAGTACATGCACAGCGGTCCCGGTCCGGATAATAGCCGCACGGGCAGGGATTGGCCGCGGCCACAAGCATAAATCGCGCCGGGTAGCGGCAGCTTCCCTGAAAGCGGTTTAAAATGATCTCACCGGATTCCATGCAGGTGCGCAAAGCTTCCAGTGATGTTCGCGGGAATTCAGGCGCCTCATCCAGAAACAGCACTCCGTGATGCGCCAGCGAGATCTCTCCCGGCTGCGGAAGCCTGCCACCGCCTAAAAGCGAAGGAAGTGTTATATGATTATGGACCGCGCGAAAGGGTCTTATCCGGATCATAGGATCTTGCGGATCCACCATCCCCCGTACACTGTAGATCTTGGTCAGCTCCAGCTGTTCTTCCGTCGTCAGATCAGGAAGGATCCCAGGTATGCGCTCCGCTGCCATGGTCTTTCCGGATCCCGGCGGACCTGTCATCAAAATATGATGCATACCCGCTGCCGCAGTCAGAATCGCGCGCTTCATGTTTTCCTGTCCCACTATATCCTTCATATCTTTCGTCACAGGAAGAACCGAAGCTGTATTTGTTTTTCCGCGAAACAACAGGCGATCATCCCTGCCGATGCGAGTCAGATCCGACAGTTCCCGAAGCGCATAGATACGCAATCCTTCTGCCAGTGCTGCTTCTCTGGCATTTTTCTCGGGAACTGCACAGGAACGGATCCCGTTCTCCCTCGCATAAAGCAAGATAGGGAGGACTCCTTTCACCGGTCTGACCGTTCCGTCAAGTCCCAACTCTCCCAACAACAGCAGTTCTTCGGAGAACCCGGGCAATCGGCCCAATGCCTTCAAAAGAACCGCAGCAATCGGCAGGTCGTAGGCAGATCCGACTTTCCGAAAATCTGCCGGAGAAAGATTCAGCGTGATCCTTTGCGGCGGCAGGCCGATCCCGGCATGATGAAGCGCCGCTTTCACGCGTTCTCCGGCTTCCCGCACCTCCGTTCCGGGCATACCGGTAAACTCCATGCAGGGCAGACCGTTTGAGATATTCACTTCAACATCTACCAGAACGCCGTCGATCCCGCGCAGACCGGCGCTTTTGACTCTCTCGTACATAGACCCCTTTCTCCAAATGTCGATCATTAATAAAAGCAAAACGTCCGATAATCCAGATGCATATTATTTATGTATGCTTTACATATTATATTTACACTCGGAGACGTTGTCAACATAATCATTTCCGGCCAATAATAAAAGAGCCCGCTGTCTCATTCGACAACAGGCTCTGAAAAGATCCGGACAATACCGGTTTACTCTGTTTTGCTCTTATGCTCGATATGTCTGCGTCCGCGCTCGCCGCGGTTTCTGTCACGGTTTCTGTCACCGCCGCGTCCGCCGCGATCTCCGCGGTCTCCGCGATCACCGCGGTCATTTCTGCGGCCGGAACTTCTGCGCTCGCTGTCGCCGCTGCCGGGCTCCTCGTCCAGTCTCATAGTGAGGTTGATGCGGCCCATGCTGTCGATCTCAAGGACCTTGACGGTGACCTCGTCGCCGATGTTCACGACATCCTCGACCTTCTCGACATAGTGGTCCGCGAGCTTCGAAACGCGCACCAGACCGTCCTTGTTCGGGGAGATCTCAACAAATGCGCCGAAATCCATGATGCGGACGACCTTACCGGTATAGATCTGGCCCGGCTCCGCGTCATTTACAATGCTCTCAATGATGGACATGGCCTTGCGGATCATCTCGATATCCGTGCCGGCCACGCTCACGGTGCCGTCATCCTCAATGTCGATCTGGCAGCCGGTCTCCTCGATGATGCTGTTGATGACCTTGCCCTTCTTACCCACGACCTCACCGATCTTCGCCGGATCGATCGTCATAGACTCGATCTTCGGCGCGTAAGGGCTCAGTTCCGCTCTGGGCTCGGCGATGGCTTTCGCCATGACCTCATCCAGGATGTAGGTACGTGCGATCTTCGTCTTCGCGATGGCTTCACGAATGATGCTCTCGGTCAGGCCGTGGATCTTAATATCCATCTGGATTGCGGTGATACCCTTGTGCGTACCAGCGACCTTGAAGTCCATATCGCCGAAGAAGTCCTCAACACCCTGAATATCGGTCAGGACAATGTAGTCATCCTCGGTCTCACCGGTCACCAGGCCGCAGCTGATACCCGCGACGGCAGCCTTCGTGGGAACGCCGGCAGCCATCAGCGCCATACTGGAAGCGCAGACGGAAGCCTGCGAGGTGGAACCGTTCGATTCAAACGTCTCGGAGACGCAGCGGATCGCGTAAGGGAACTCCTCCTCGCTCGGAAGCACGGGCAGAAGCGCGCGCTCCGCCAGAGCACCGTGACCGATCTCACGGCGTCC
>CAYLPO010000208.1:0-3879 GCA_964385575.1 uncultured Lachnospiraceae bacterium
CGGTCGTTTCTTCTCCGCTCGTCTCCGGAGCGGTCGTTTCTTCTCCGCTCGTCTCAGCGGCAGTCGTCTCATCAACGACTGTCTCTGCCGGGAGCGTCTCCGGTGCTGCGGTTTCCGCGGCCGTAGTCTCTTCCGCTGCCGCTGTCGTTTCCGACACTGCGGGCGATTCCTCCGTCACGGTCTGCACACCGTTTCTGACATCTGTATGGGAATCACCTGCCGCGAATGCCGTCGCGGGAAAGATCGACACAATCATGATCAAAATCAAAAGCCATGCACCGATCTTTTTCACCAACGAACTTCTATTGGTTTTCTTAAACATCGTACACCTCACTCCTGTATTCCGAATAAGCCGGCAAAGAACAAAAGAATAAATCTCAGTTTTGTATAAATATATATCACTATTAAATATATATATGATTATTCAGAGTAAATATAGCGCACTCTTCACAAAAGGTCCATCTGTTTTTGTATACATTTTGTGTATTTTGCATGGTTTTTCTGGCACTAACATTGTTTTTTCCAAGCTTACGCTCGGCACTTGCACAGAGACTGCCTCCTAATCTATTATTATGGAAGAAATCACACCGGCATCGTCGGTCAAAAGCACAAAGGAGATCAGCCATGTTAACCAAAAAAGAAAAGCAACTGTTCCTGGATATCGGCATGGAGTATGAACCGGTCTGCGTGAAATACAGCTTCGATAAACCGAAGGGTCTGAAGGAAGTGGATACGGTGCTGTCCATCTGCGAGTTCGCGAAGAAAGCGCAGACGGAGCACGTGGAATTCTATGTCACGAAGGATACCGAAAACTGCTTCGGCAAGATGATCTGCGGCATGGTCGATAAACCCGGCATCGCAGCCAGCGGCCAGGCCGGTGTGGATTTCGGCGTCTTTAAGACACAGGCGGCGAACGCGCGGCTGTATCACATGATCCCGAACCTGGTGAAGGGCGCGTGCAACTATATCAGCTTCTCCCCGCTGTCCATGTGCAGATTCGACCCGGACCTGATCCTCTGCGTGGCCACCGCCGAGCAGGGCGATGTCATCATGCGCGCCTCCAGCTATATCTCGGGCGACCTCTGGGAGACGAAGAACTCCGGCGTGCTCGCGTGCGCGTGGATGTTCGTGGAACCGTATATCTCCGGTAAGGTGAATATCACCATCACCGGCATGGAGCACGGTATGAACCGGAGGCATGTCTACCCGCACGGGATGCTCTTCATTGCCATTCCGTTCCAGAAGATCCCGGAAATGCTGCAGGCGCTGAAGGAGATGCCTCATGAGCTGATCGCCATGAAGACGGACGAAGCCAGTAAGAAGGAGCTGCAGGACCGCATGGATAACTGGTCGAAGAAGGACAGCTCGATGCTGCTGAAGCATTGACCTGCCCGGAGCCGCGGATGATCCCGTATTTCTGATGATCCCATGTTTTATTGCACGAAAGAACTTTTCACATATATGAAAGAGAAAGGAAGGCGCGTCCTCTCGGTCGAGGTCGCGTCTTCCGATCATTCGGATTTTGAGGTCACGGAACTCTTCCTGCGGCTGATAAAAGACGAGTTCGCGGAATATCTGAAAGCGAAGAAGCGCTACCGCGCGAAGCCGCTGTATCTTCTGCCTGACGGCAGTGACGGCATCCCCGGGCCTACCGGGCCTGCCCCGGATCCGGCGGACCCCGTCGGTCATGTCCTCCTGCCTCCTTACCGTCTTGAGATCGATGAAGAGGTCGTTTTCGACCGAAAACGTGTCTGGCTGTTTTCGAAACTGGTCATGGACGGAATCCGCCTCTGACTCGTCTGCGGCCGGCCGTCTCCTGAATCTGTTTGCCTTCTATAGACGCTTGTTTATGTTCCTGCCCGCGACATAACGAACCTCTATCGGCAACCGCCGAATTCTCTATACCGCCATTTATTAAAATATTATAAAATGTGTGCAAGGTCGTTCGCGCCGCCCCTCGTGGCTGTCCGAGCGGCTGTTTTCTGTTTTCAGGGGGAGCCTTCAGCGAGAGCCTTGCAGGGAGGAACGCATGCACTTCTTACCGGTTCGGGGCACATTGCCCGATGACGCCGTCCTTACGGACGCCTATAAAGCCGGCCACGCGGTCGGCGTTCTGCGCATGGGCAATGATCATCTGTTCTTCCGCGCCGGGCTGAAATACTATGCGATCCCTTACACCGACATCACCCGCTGCTTCCGCCGCGTCATGCAGGTTCCCGCAAGAATGTGCTGCGGAAAGGGAAATTTCCAGATCGAAAACCTGGTGGTCTGCGGGGCTGCGGACGCCGCCCCGGATAGCTCCCCGGACGCCGCAGATGGCCGAAACGCGAACCGGACAGCCGAAGTCGAGTTGGCGCAGATCCAGCTCCCCGGCGTGAAGGCCGCACGGCTGCTGATGGAGGAACTGAAAGAAAAGATCCCGCACGCAGCATTTTCCGCGCCCGCTCCGAAGCCGGAGAAAGCGCATCACGCGCGGCATAATAAAGCCGAGGCCGCCGCGGAAGCCGCCGGCGCGAAGGCGCACGGGAAAGGAGGCCGCTCATGACCCGAACCGAAGCCATGGAAGCGCTCCTCGCCAGCTTCTGGCGGTATTACAACGTAGAACGCGAAGCGCCCGTCGCCCCGTTCACAGCGACAGCGGTCTTTCATCTGCATAACGAGCACTACTTTTTGATCAAAAAGGCCAAATTCGCAGAACAATACTCAAACGAATACGTTTATTTCGCGGAAGCCGATGAGCTCACGCCAAAGCTGTACGAGCAGTTCGAGCGCGCCGCCTGGGAAGACGGCATGGCGCAGGTGCACCCCATCCCGGATCACCGAAATTCTGACGTCACGCTCTATGTCATCGCCGACCGGATCACGCCGGAAGCCGCGAAGCGCCTGAAGAAGGCGCGCCTCTCGAAGACATATAAGATGGGCCTTCAGGGCTACAGCCATTACCGCGTGGTCGCCTGCGAGCTCTCTTCGGAAACGGTCATCCATAATTACATGGGCGACATGATGAAGAAGACCATGCAGAACATCTTCGAGAAAAAGGAAGTTACTAACGCAGAGACATAACGCCGCTGCGGAAAAAGGAATAGGAGGAAAACTCATGGCAGCATTACTTATCATCATCGCCGCGGTCGTGCTTCTGGTCATCGGTTATCTGACCTATGGCTCCTGGCTGGCCAAGCAGTGGGGCGTGGATCCCTCGCGAAAAACGCCCGCTCAGACTCTGGAAGACGGCGTCGACTATGTCGCCGCTCCGCCCGCCGTGCTGATGGGCCACCACTTCTCGTCGATCGCCGGTGCAGGCCCCATCAACGGCCCCATCCAGGCATCCGTCTTCGGCTGGGTCCCGGTCTTCCTGTGGTGCGTGATCGGCGGTATCTTCTTCGGCGGTCTGCAGGACTTCGGTTCCCTGTTCGCGTCGATCCGCCACGACGGCAAATCCGTCGGTGAGATCATCAAAGACTCCATGGGCAAGCGTGCGCAGAAGCTGTTCATCATCTTCGCGCTGCTGGTCCTGATCCTGGTCATCGCGTCGTTCGTCAACGTCGTCGCGGGCACCTTCTTCACCGCCCCCGACGCCGGACAGCTGGGTCTGGTCCTCGGCCCGAACAATAACCAGACGACCGCCATGGTCTCGGTCCTGTTCATCGTCCTGGCCATCATCTACGGTATCCTGACGAACAAAGCCGGCCTGAAGACCGGTCCCGCGACCGTGATCGGCATCGTTGGCATTGTCATTGCCCTGATCGTCGGCCTGAACGTCGGTATCGCTCTCCCCCGCGTCGCGTGGATCATCATCATCGGCGTCTACATCGCGATCGCTTCGCTGATCCCCGTCTGGATCATGCTGCAGCCCCGTGACTATCTGTCCAGTTTCCTGCT
>CAYLPO010000209.1:0-3832 GCA_964385575.1 uncultured Lachnospiraceae bacterium
GAACGAGGCACGCGTCAACGCCATCCTGGCTGAGAGAGGAGAGCTGTAATTCAGCCATCAGCTGATATCAGCGAACTGATCTATTAGATTTTAAATACGTCCCAGGGAAAGGGCTTCGCTTCTTGCGGGGCTCTTTCCTTTTGCTTTCGCTTTGTGATAAAATCAGATCAGTATCTCACCAAAGGAGGTTTTTATGAGGATCAAAGCTGCAGTGACGCGCGAAAAAGGCGCACCCTTTGTGATTGAGGAAGTCGAGCTGGCTCCCCCGAAGAAAGATGAGATGCTGGTCCGCATCGTGGCCAGCGGTGTCTGCCACACGGATGATGTGGCCAGAAACCAGATGATCCCGGTGCCGCTGCCCGCCGTGTTCGGCCATGAGGGTGCGGGTATCGTTGAAGAAGTCGGCTCGGAAGTCACCGAGTTCAAGGTCGGCGACCGCGTGGGCATCTCCTACGGCTACTGCGGCAAGTGCCGCAACTGCATGGAGGCGCACCCGAACGCCTGCATTCACCTGAATGATATCAATTTCGGCGGGGTCCAGCCCGACGGCACCACCCGCCTGTCGCTGCCGGACGGCACGCCGCTGTCGACTTTCTTCGGCCAGTCGTCGTTTGCGACCTACGCGGTCGTGAATGAGAAGAGCGCCGTGAAGGTGGAGTACGATGACATCGATCTGGCGCTCGTCGCGCCCATGGGCTGCGGCATTCAGACCGGCGCGGGCGCAGTGCTGAACCGTCTGAAGCCGCCGTTCGGTTCGACGATCGCGGTGTTCGGCTGCGGAACCGTCGGCATGAGCGCCATCATGGCCGCAAAGATCGCGAACTGCGCGAAGATCATCGCGGTGGGCGGAAATCCGACATCGCTTGACCTTGCAAAGGAGTTCGGCGCGACTCACACCGTGAACCGCAAGGAAGTCGATGACGTGGCTGCGGTCATTCATGAGATCACGGGCGGCGGCTGTGACTTCGCCATCGACACCACAGGCACCGAGACCTTCGTGAAGAAGGCGCTGGCCAGCGTGGGCTATTACGGGACCGCGGTCGTGCTGGGTGCGACCGGTGATGTCACCATTAATATTCAGCAGGAGCTCATGGGCGATGCGAAGAGCCTGATCGGTATCGTCGAGGGCGACGCCATCTCGAAGCTCTTCATCCCGAAGCTGCTGGATTATTATAAGAAGGGACTGTTCCCGTTCGACCGGATTGTGAAGTTCTATCCGTTCGAGCAGATCAACGAAGCTATGGCCGACTCGTCCTCGGGCAAGTGCATTAAGGCCATTCTGCGCATGGAGTGATCGATTAACGAGATCTTTTCGAGAAATCTTTTCGAGACATATTTAAGAAAGGAAACAGACATGATCGAGCAAGCAAAGAGATTTTCAATGGATTGGTTCCGCCTGGACGGAAAAGTCGCCATGATCACCGGCGCGAACCAGGGTCTGGGCATGGGTTACGCGATCGCGCTCGCGAAGGCCGGCGCGGACATTTTCATCCCGCACTTCACGGATGATGTCTCCGCCATCAAGGAGGCTGTCGAGGCTGAGGGCCGCAAGGTCGCGTTCATTCAGGGTGACCTGACGGATGAGAATTATCGCCAGGCCTGCGTAGACGAGTGCCTGCGCGTGTTCGGAAAGATCGACATCCTTATTAATAACGCGGGCGCCAGCGCCTTCGCACCGTTCGATGAATATCCGGACAAGTACTGGGATATGTGCATCAACCTGGACCTGAACGCGTGTTATCACATGGCCCGCAAAGTCGGCCTGGTCATGAAAGAAAACGGCGGCGGCAAGATCGTGAACATCGGTTCGGCGCTGAGCTACACCGCGGATTCGGGCTGCCCGCCTTACACGGTTTCCAAGCACGGCGTGCTGGGCCTGACGAAGGTCCTGTCGAACGAGCTGGGTCGGTATAACATTCAGGCGAACGCCATCTGCCCGGGCTTCCTGGCCACCGAGGTCAATGCCGAGCTGCGCAAGGATCCGAAGTTCACCGAGAAGATCACGAACCGCATCGCGGCCGGCCGCTGGGGTGAGCTGGACGACCTGATGGGCACGATGGTGTTCCTGTGTTCGAAGGCGGCAGATTATCTGAACGGTGTGGATATTAACGTGGACGGCGGGTTCTTTACGGTGCTGTGAGAACCGCAGGAGACATATCTGCGAAAGAAGTGTTTTTTCGGGGGACGAGGCAGCCGTGCGGCTGTTCCGTCCCCGAGTCATCGAAAGGGAGTGTGACTATGAAGGTAGGCATTATCCGCTGCATGCAGACGGAGGACTATTGTCCGGGGACCACGGACTTTAAGATGATCGCGCAGAAGAAAGGCGTTTTCGAAGGGACGGAAGAGGAGATCGAGCTCGTGGGCTTTTGTAACTGCGGCGGCTGTCCCGGAAAGCGCGCGGTACTGCGCGCCCGGAAGCTGGTCGAGCGCGGCGCGGATACGATCGCGTTTGCGTCCTGCATTCAGAGGGGGAACCCGATCGGGTATCCCTGCCCGTTTGCGAAGAAGATGAAGCAGATCATCGAGGAGGATCTGGAAGGCAGCGTGAGGCTGCTGGACTGGACGCACTGAGGCGCCGGACCGTATCATCCGGCTCGATAACAGGACCGAGAGCACATGAACGTTCAAATTCAAAAGATCACATTTTACTGGGTAAACGCCTTCATCATCCGCACCGACGCCTGTACGGTCCTCTGGGACACCGGCTGCCTGCCGGAAGGCGAGACATTGCCTGCGTTCCTGAAAGCGAACGGATTCCTGTCAGACGGGCAGCTCCGGCTGCCGGGCGAAAGTGCGCCGCTGAAGATCGACTATATAGTGCTCTCGCACGCGCACTACGACCACTGTTCGCTCGCGGAGGACTGGCGCGCACTCTGCGGAGCGCCCGGGGCGAAGATCATTGCGCACGAAAGAGGGTTCGACTACCTGACCACTGGCCGGAAAGCGGATCCGTTCGTTTTTAATCATATGGCGCAGGCGGATGCCTCGTTCATGGCGTTTATCCGCGACAATGCCCCGGACCCGATGCCGACGTGCCGGCCCGACATCCTCGTCGGGGACGAGGGCCTCGATATGCACGGGATGGGGTTCCCGGGCCGGCTGGTCTATACGCCCGGCCACACAGCCGACGCGATGACGCTGGCGACAGACGACGGCAGCGTCTTCAGCGGAGATACGATCTCGGAGATGCATCTGCTGGGGAACCTGCAGGAAAAATTCGCCCCGGGCGTTTTCGGGGCGAACTGGATGAATATCGGTGACGATGTGATCCGGGAGAGCTGCCGGAGGATCCTGGAGCTGGGGGACCGCTTATATCTGGGCCACGGGGAGCCGCGTGCGAAGCAGGAGTTGGGAGAACTCCTCTATTGGTGATCGTTTGGCGCATGGTTTTCTGAAGATCAATGCGGTCCCGGCGCCCGTCAAAACACTCAGCGTTCCCGCCGGAACTGCGGCACAGCCCGCGGTCGTCCGGGGCACGGCTCAAAGTCAAGGAGAACTCCCTATGGAGTTCTCCTTTCCGTTTCGCCGAGATCTTTGTACGGATACAAAGATCTCTCCCGGGACTTTCCCGCGGTCTGTGCGCGCGTCCGGCATGGTCGCGCTTCGATGTTTCTCCCGGGCATCCGGGACCGCATAGACTGACAGAAAGCCATGCGGCAAACGATCACCAATACAGGAGCTCTTCCAACTCCTGCTTCGCACGCGGTTCCCCGTGGCCCAGATAAAAGCGGTCCCCCAGCTTCAGGATCCTCCGGCAGCTCCCGCGGATCACGTCGTCGCCGATATTCATCCAGTTCGCCCCGAAGATGCCCGGGGCAAATTTTTCCTGCAG
>CAYLPO010000210.1:0-3825 GCA_964385575.1 uncultured Lachnospiraceae bacterium
TCAAACGGTATGTTCATCCAATTTGCCTTCGTTGCCTTTTGTATTCTTCTTCTATATGCACGACTTCGGAATGTCCTTTCTGCTCGCGCGATAACAGCCCCCATATTCTGCTCACGCATCTCAGCATCTTCAAGGATATACTTTTTGATGTATGACCTGAGTCTGTCCACATCGACACATTCAGATAGATAACACATGTCAAAAACATCTTTGTATCGCGTTGACAATGCTCCAAATCTCATTAGGGATCGGAGTTTTTCTGTAAAAATCTGTTCCTTGGAATTAACCAACAGGCTTGCTCCCTCATCATCCATACATACATCAAAACAGTAATTGTCCTGTTTGATGTCATGATCCGCATGTACTCCAAGGTCAACTTTACTGTCCAGTTCGTTTCCCTTTTGGTCGCTGATTCTGATGTGAACCCTCTTTCCCCGGTATTCCTGTTGTGACAGTTCTTCTATTGCTCCTGTGATAGTTATGTTGATGCCGTCAATACAATTCAGTTCCTCAACGAAACGACGGATTGAGGAATCGTCTAGTGAATACCGAATGAAGTCCAGATCCATATCCTGCGTGGCACGGCGAACATCTCCTGTAATACTCCGCATCACAACGCCGCCTTTGATTGTAATGTTCCGATTCAACCCTCCCTCCACAATGGCCTTCAGTACAATATCCTGACAGACTTTTGCCTCTGCATTTTGTCTGTCGTAACCTTCTCTTACGGTATCCTCTATCAATGACTCGATATTCAACATTAGAACACCTCCATCTGAAGTACTTCCATAATCATTTCGCTTTTTGGCATCGACATAGCGTAATCCTGAATTTCCTGTATATTAAGGTGCGGCAGCACTTTTCGATAGTTTAAGATTATTTCTTTGTATTCATCAAACGGCAATTTGCTCTTGTATCTGATAAGTTCTATAAGCATTCGTTCTTTCGAATAGATCAGTATTGGAAAATTCCTGTAATCCATTGTTTCAACTCCATCCAAAAAAGTATCCTTCGGATAGAAATACTGATGAACACGTTTATCCCTGATTTTGGCCGCATCCCGATCAGTCGCCAGGTCATAATATTCAGGAATCACATCTGTGAGTCCATGAATATAAAAAGCATTCCTCATTGTTACAACTGCCTTAGGATACTTAAAAGCGAGCACTGCAAGAACAGGTACATGTTCCTTTTCTGAATAGACACCCCTTTCCAGATGAAACAGCTTTTTCTGCTCGATCAACTTATTGATTTGGTATTGTGACCCATAGGATTTCAGGCAATCTGCCTGCGTCTTCATCACTGAATCCATTTACTATATCCTCCGCAATTTATTTGTTTTTGCGTATTATTTGTCTAATATTAACATCGTGACTTAACCCAGTCAACATTAAACAAAACATCCGCATTCATTTATTACGGATGTTTTTCTCTCGGGTTTCAATATTATGGAGAACACTCTTTATTACGTTCGTGCGCAGTATGACTTACCGTAAACGCCATTCGTCTAAAGCGGAGCGTTCTGACAGGGGATCTGCCAGGCGGCTCGTCAGGACAGATCTCCCAAACCTCTTTCCTCTAAGGGTTCCGGAACCAGGTTCTCCGTCTTCACTCCCCCAGAAACTGCAGGATCCCCGTAATCGAATGCTCCACCATATCCGACACCGCCTCCTCGGTGTAGAAGGCCATGTGCGGCGTCACGATCACGTTCGGATGCGAGTTCAGGATCGCAAGGCGCGGATTGTTCAGCGGCTCGCCCATGCGGTTGAAATAGTACAGGCCGTACTCGTGCTCCACCGTGTCCAGGCAGGCGAACGCGAGGCGGCTGCTCTCGATCTGGTCGATCAGTGCGTCGCTGTCCACGAGCACGCCGCGGGCGCAGTTGACGAGGCCGGCGCCAGGCTTCATCAGGGTGAACGCCTCCGCATCGATCATGTGGTAGTTGTCTTCGGTCGCAGGTGCGTGGAGCGTCACGATGTCGCTCTCTTTTAACAAAGTCTCCAAGGCCACGTATTCCACGATCCCCTCGAGTTCCTCTTTCGGATAGGGGTCGTATGCCAGCATCCGGCATCCGAATCCGGTCAGTTCCCGGGCGACACACTCGCCGATCCGCCCGGTCCCGACGATTCCGACGGTGAGGTTGCCGAGCTCGCAGGCGATCTTCCCCTCGAGTGAATAATCCTGCACTTCTGAGCGCAGCCGGATGTATTTGATCTTCCGGATGCCCATCAGGATCATCATGATCGCATAGTCTGCCACGGTCGCCGGCGAATACGCGATGTTCAGTACGCCCATGCCCTTCGACCGCGCATACACGTAATCAATGTGGTCGTAGCCGATGGTCCTCGTCATGATGCAGCGGATCCCCATCGCAAGCAGCCGGTCGATCATCTCCTGATCCACGGGCGATGTCAAAATATTGACTGCATCGTACCCTTCCGCAAGGTGCAGATTCTCCATCACCGGCTTTTCCCCGGTCGACGCGTATTCCACATTATATTTCCTGCTGAACTCCTCGAAGTACTTCCGTTCATCGTACTCGCGGAGGCTGTAAACGAACATTCTCATATCTTTTCGTAATATACAGACGCGTATACAGCCGCGAGATCTTCTCCGCGGTCTCCTTCAGACGGGCTGTCAGATAATCCCTTCCCCGGATCTCCAGCCTGCTCTTCGGCGAAGAAAGGCTGATCGCCGCGACCAGAGAATTCTCGTAGCCGAAGACCGGCGCTGCGATGCAGGCGAGCCCGTATTCATATTCTTCATTTTCCTGGGTCACACCGTTCTCTTTGTAAAACTCCATCATTTCCCGGAATTTATCATAGGTAATGACCGTATTGACTGTCCTTCGCGGAAGTTCCTGGCAGAAATACTCTTCCACTTCCTTTTCGGGACGGTTGCAGAGGAAGACTTTGCCCATCGCAGAGCAGTACAGGGGGCAGACCGGGACCAGCCGCGAGACGAGGACCGAGGACTCCCCTTCCACATTCAGGAGCGTGTAGACGGAGTTCTCCTGGCACACCCCGAGGTTGATGGACTCTCCGGTCTCCCGGGCCAGCTCCTCCATGTAGGGCTTGGCCAGTTCCGCGATGTTGGTGTCCGCCTTGACGCGCTCGCCCAGCGTGATGAAGATCAGACCGAGGGAAAACTCGTCGTTCGCGTTTTTCTGCAGGTAGCCGAGGTTGTACAAAGTATTACAGAACCGAAATACCGTCGCCTTCGGGATCCCGATCTGTTTGGAGAGTGCTGTGACGCCCACCGGATCCTGTGACTGCGAGACGGCATCCAGGATCTTGGCGACGCGTTCTACCGAGCTGACATTGCTGTAATCATCCATAATTTTTACACTCCAAAAAAATATTCAGAAAACTCTTGACACCCTCTCAGAGTATGGTATCATATCCTTAACAAAAGTGAAACGCCATTTCAAAATTCGCAATCATCCATTTCATAAAAGAAACGAAGTTTCAAAATTCCAATTGGTCTACCGAAATTATAAAACACTGTATCCCAAATAGCAAGCACTATTTCAGGAGGAACATATGAAACACAGATTCATCGCCAAACGTTACTGGAAAGACCAGCAAACCCCGATGGGAAAAGTAGACGAACTCGCGAAAAATTATAACGACGTGATCAACCTGAGCCTGGGAGATCCGGACCTGACGACGCACGAGCTGATCATCAGCAAGGCCTTCGAGGATGCCCGCGCAGGCCACACCAAGTACACCGACTTCCGGGGAGATCCGGAGCTCCGTGCGGAGATCAGCAAATACTATAAGGACAACTTCAATATGTCCGTTGCGGACAAGGAGATCTTTGTGA
>CAYLPO010000211.1:0-3822 GCA_964385575.1 uncultured Lachnospiraceae bacterium
CCGCTTTCACCGGAGCCGCGCTGTCGGCGTTCGGACCGGCCGAGACGGCTGCGTTCTTTGACAGCATCGGCCTGTTCACCGCGGATCGCGGCGGATACGTTTATCCCCGGTCGATGAATGCGGCGTCCGTTCGCACTCTGCTGGTTTCCGCGTGCGCCGCGGAGGGTGCGGAGATCCGGACCGGGGTGCGCGCAAAGCGCATCGAAAGACAGAACGGAAAGATCATCGTCAGCACGGTATCGGAGGCAGAAGCCGGGACGGTGTCCTGCGACCGGCTGATCTTTGCGTGCGGCGGTACCGCCGCACCCGCGAGCGGTTCGGACGGATCCGGGTTTGCTCTTCTGGACAGGCTGGGCATCCCGGTCACGGAGCCCCTGCCCGCGCTCGTGCCGCTGAAAGGCGACGCAAAACGCTTCCGCGCTTTGGCGGGGATCCGGACGCACGCGAAGGCGTCTCTGTTCCTGGACGGGCGCTATACCGCTTCCGATACCGGAGAAGTCCAGTTTACGCAGGATACGGTCTCCGGAATCCCTGTTTTCAATATCAGCGGCGCCGCTGTCCGCGCTCTGAAAGACGGAAGACGGGTCTCCGTCGTTTTTGACCTGCTTCCGGAGTTCAGGGAAAAAGACCTCATGAAGACGATCTTTTCGCGTTCGATGAACATGACGCTGTTTACCGCGCTGAACGGACTGCTTCCCGGAAAGGTGTGCAGCCATTTTCTGCGGCTTGCGGGACTGCAGGACCTGGCGGAACGGGATATCGCTGATGCCGGGGAAGACCGCGTCCGGGAACTGATCCGCCTTCTGAAAGATTTTTCCGTGGAGATCCGCGGACATGCGGGCTGCGAGCGCGCCCAGACCTCGACCGGCGGCGTCCGCACGGAGGATATCGATCCGCGTACGATGCAGGTGCGGAAAGTCCCGGGAGTTTTCATTGCCGGCGAGATGATCGACGTGACCGGCATCTGCGGCGGCTATAATCTGCAGTGGGCCTGGACTTCAGGCGCACTGGCAGGAAAGGCGGCCGCGTTATGATACGGATCCATGACCTGAAAATGCCGGTAGACTCCGGAGAAGATCCGATCGCCTTTTCCGCCCGGAAGCTCGGCGTCGATCCTTCCGATATCGAGCGTTTCGCGCTGCGGCGCCGTTCGCTCGATGCCCGGAAAAAAGACCGCATTCTTTTTGTGATGACCGCGGATCTCTGTCTGCGGGATCCCTCCGATGAGAAGCTCCTGCTTAAGAAGCGCGCGCGGTCGTTCGATCTGTCCGTTCCGGATGAAACGCCTTACGTATTTCCCTATACTGCGAAGGACCTTTCTGCAGAAGGCGGTATGTGTCTGCGCCCTGTGATCGCGGGCTTCGGCCCGGCCGGGCTGTTCTGCGCCTATGAGCTGGCGCGCGCGGGTTATCGTCCGCTCGTGATCGAGCGCGGCGCTCCGGTGGAGGAGAGGGCTGCGTCGATCGACGCTTTCTGGAACGGCGATCCTCTGGATCCGGAGTCCAATGTCTGCTTCGGCGAGGGAGGCGCGGGCGCGTTTTCCGACGGCAAGCTGAATTCTTCCGCGAACGATCCCCTGAAGCGCAGCACGCATGTGCTCGAGACGTTCGTACGTTTCGGCGCGGACAAGGATATCCTGAGCTGGTACCGCCCCCATATCGGGACGGATGCGCTTCGTCCGATCATCCGCAGGATGCGGGAAGAGATCGTCAGCCTCGGCGGTGAGGTCCGCTTTCATTCGAGGCTGGATGAGATTCTCACAAAAGAGTCGGCGTTTACCGAAGTCTCGGGCATTCGTGTGACCGACACCGTGACAGGCTGCGCAGAGACGATCGCCTGCGATACGCTGATCCTCGCGGTAGGACACAGTGCTTCCGACACCTTCCGAATGCTGAAAGACGCCGGCGTTCCGATCCGCCAGAAACCGTTTGCGGTGGGTTTTCGCGTACAGCATCCGCAGAGTCTGATCGACGCCGCACAGTACGGGCCGTCCGCGCATCTGCTGCCTCCGGCGGAATACCGCCTGCAGGCGAAGACCTCCGCGGGCCGCAGCGTGTACAGCTTCTGTATGTGTCCCGGCGGATATGTCGTGGATTCCTCATCGGAGCGCGGGCAGCTCTGTGTAAACGGCATGAGCTATCATGACCGTGCAGGCGAAAATGCCAATTCCGCGATCGTGGTTTCTGTGGGACCCGAGGATTTTAAGAGCACGGATCCGCTGGGCGGACTTCAGTTTCAACAGCAGCTGGAATTGCAGGCGTTCCGAAAAGCGGACGGTCAGATCCCGGTGTGCCGCTACGGTGATCTGTATCAGGCGGTAACCGGGGAGAAATGGTCCATGACTGAAATATCCGACGCGGATCTTGCGGCAAAGTATCCGGACCCTGCACCGCAATTCCAGGGCCGATATGCATTAACGGATCTCTCAGGGATCCTGCCGCCGGAGCTGGAACATGTATTTATCGGCGGCATGACGGATCTGGGCAGAAAGCTTCCCGGATTTAACGCTCCCGGTGTTCTTTTAGCCGGAGTGGAAAGCCGTACTTCTTCGCCGATCCGCATTGACCGCGATGACAGCGGTCAGTCTGCGATCCGCGGGGTCTATCCGTGTGGCGAAGGTGCCGGTTATGCAGGCGGTATCATGTCCGCTGCGGTCGACGGCATCCTGATTGCAGAGAAGGTGGCTTCTGGACTTATCGAAAGCTATGCGATAAAATAAATTATTCGGCATTTTTCATTTTTCAATTTCGTTCGCTTGAGGTATTTATGGAACAGGAATTCAGAGCCCAGCTGCGGGACAAAAAGCGGATCGTGATCAAGATCGGCACTTCTTCTTTAACACACAAAGACACGAACTATCTGAATCTGCGGGTGCTGGAAAGTCTGGCCCGCGTCATTACGGATCTGCGCAACCGCGGGATCGATGTGGCACTGGTTTCTTCCGGCGCCATCGCGGTCGGACGTCAGTCCATGCATATCGACCGCAGACCTGCCACGGTCGCCGAAAAGCAGGCGCTGGCGGCAGTCGGACAGGCTCAGCTGATCATGGCTTATGAGCGCGTTTTCTCTATGTACAGTCAGGACATTGCCCAGATCCTGATCACGAAGTATACCTTCCTGAATGATATCAACCGCGAGAATGCCCTGAACACATTTCATGAGCTCTTCGGGATGAACGTGGTTCCTGTAATCAATGAAAATGACACGGTCGCCACACATGAGATCGAGTTCGGCGATAATGACCGTCTTGGTGCCATCGTGGCAGCTCTGACGGGCGCGGATCTTTTGATCCTTCTGACGGATACCGACGGCCTCTACACGGCGGATCCTTCGGTGGACCCGAACAGCGCCCGGATCCCCGTGGTCTCTTATATCGATGACCAGGTTTTGTCACTGGCGACAGGCACCAACAGCGATGTCGGGACAGGCGGTATGGCGGCCAAGCTCTTTGCGGCGCGCATGGCAACGGATGCCGGAGCGGATGTAGTGATCGCCCGCGGGGATGATCCCCTGAATATTCATCGGATCCTGGACGGGGAAGACATCGGCACAATGATCCTGGCGCATAAAAATCCGGAGTTTGACCTGAAGACCTACATTCAGGAGTATTAAGACATTATCAGTCGGTTTATGTTTCTGCATCATTTTGAGGAGGAGACTATGACAACGGCAGACGAAAAGAAAGCACTCAGAAAGAAGATCATCGCAGAACGCAATACCCTGACGGATGACATGATCTATGCCAGAAGCAGCTCCATTACCCGGCGCCTGATCGGGGATGACGAGTTTATTGACAGCAGCGTCATCATGACGTTCGTCTCT
>CAYLPO010000212.1:0-3814 GCA_964385575.1 uncultured Lachnospiraceae bacterium
AAAGCTGGCCGGGGAGCTGGGCTGTACCCGCGCCGCGGTCTGGAAAGCCATCCGCGCGCTGCAGGCCGAGGGTCACGAGATCGAGGGCGTGAATAACCGCGGCTACACGCTGCGGCGCTCGGCCGATGTGCTGAACGAGCACTACATTCAGCGGCGGCTCGACGAGGCGGGCATCCCGCTCACCGTGCGCTGCGAGCAGACGCTCGACTCGACGAACAACGAGCTGAAGCGTCTGGCCTCGGCCGGGGAGCGCCGCGACCTGTGCATCGTCTGCGCCGAGCAGACCGGCGGCCGCGGGCGGCAGGGACGCTCGTTCTTCTCGCCGAAGAACAGCGGCGTCTACTTCAGCCTGCTGCTGCACCCGAAGGTGTCGCCGCAGACGGCCGCGCGGCTGACGACATTGGCTGCGACCGCGGAGGCGCTGGCGCTGGATCACGTGCTGGCGGAGATCGCGGCGGAGGAAGGTTCCGGTCCGCCGGAACCCGCCCTCATCAAATGGATCAATGATGTCTGCCTCCACGGAAAGAAAATCACCGGGATCCTCACCGAGAGCCAGCTGCAGATGGAGGATCTGTCGCTGGAGTACGTGATCGTGGGCATCGGGATCAATCTATACGAGCCTGAAGGCGGTTTTCCGCCCGAGATCGCGGAGGTGGCAGGCGCCGTCTTCCCGGGCGGCAGGCAGCGCGAGAACCTGAAGAACCGCATCGTCGCGGAGATCCTCGTGCGGTTCATGGAGTATTACCGGGATTTCCCGGACTGTGATTATCTGGATGATTATAAGAGGAAGTGTTTCGTGCTGGGGCAGGATATCACGATCCTGACGGCGGACCACACACCCCGCAAAGCGGCGGATCCTGACGGCCTGTCCGGTCCTCAAAGCCGTACAGGTGCGGCATCTTCCGCTCCCGACCGCACGCATGCGCGGGCGCTGGACATTGACCGCGAGGCACATCTGTTGGTCGAATATCCGGACGGGATGCGCGAATATCTGTCAGGCGGCGAAGTGAGTGTTCGGATGAAAGACTGAAGCCGCACGGTCTGCTGCACAGAGCTGCGGAATATGTTCAGTCCCGGATCCGTGCCAGCTTCTTCAGCTTTCCGGACAGGAGGACCGCCAGCACGAGCTTGATGACGTCCGGCACCAGGAACGGGATCACGCACCACGCGAGCGCCATGCCGATACTGATCGCGCCGGTGTTTCGGGTGTACAGGATCATGAACCAGACGGTCCCGAAGAAATAGCAGATCGCCAGGCCAAGGATGGCCGCGATGAATTTGAATGGCAGACGCTCGGACGCGCGGCGGGCGGGCGCTTCCCCGTGCGGGGCGCGGCTGCCGGCGAGATCGAAGGCTTTCGCGAGCGCGATCCACAGCAGTCCGGTCAGCAGGAAGCCGATGATATAGCCGCCGGTGGTGCCGAACAGCGCCGCCGGGCCGCCGCGGAACCCGGAGAAGACCGGGATGCCGATCAGGCCCAGGATGATGTAGAGCAGGATGGACAGCGTGCCGCGCTTTCCGCCGAGCACGCCCAGGATCAGAACGACCGCAAACGTCTGCAGCGTGAACGGGACCACCGAAGGGATCGTGATCCAGGAGCAGACCGCGATGATGACCGCGCCAATCGCAATGTAGGCCAGGTCAATGCTGCGAAACCGCGGACGGCTCTGCGAAGCCGGGGCGCCCTGCGTCCCCGGGGCCGCCTGCGCGCCCGTCATGGTTTCGGTTCCGGAAATGTTCGTCACGTTCGCTGTGTTTGTCATGAGAATGTAAACCTTTCTGGTTTTGTTTGTTTTCATTTGCTGCTCGGTTAGTATACGCCGGCCGGCAGCATTAGTCAACCTTGGTTTTTGCGCGAGTTTACATTTTGGTCAGGGCGCATGCCCGGCCCGGCGAACGGGCAGCCGGCATTGCCCCGGGATCCAGGGAGAGATCAGGAGGAGATCATGAACGAGTTATTGGAAAAGACCGCAGCCGCCATCCGCCGGCACGGGTTCGAAGTGCATGTGTTCGCGACGGCCGCCGAGGCCGCGGACTTCCTGGACGCCGAGATCGACGGGAAGTTCGTGGGGCTGGGCGACTCGATGACCATCGGGTCCATGGGGCTCTACGAGCGGCTCTGCGCGCATAACCCGAAGGTGCTCGACCCGCAGCAGGGCAAGGACCACCCGGAGTTCGACGCGCTCGCGGACGCCTGCTGGAACGCCGAGGTCTTCCTGACTTCGGTCAATGCCATCGCCGAGACCGGCGAGCTGGTCAATATCGACGGCCACGGCAACCGCGTCGCGCAGTCCATCCACGGGCATGAACGCGTGTATTTCGTCGCGAGCCGGAACAAGATTGAGCCGACCCTCGAGCGCGCGGTGTGGCGGGCGCGCAACATTGCCGCGCCGCTGAACGCGAAGCGCCACGGGTTCACGACGCCGTGCGTGGAGGCGGGGCACTGCTGTGACTGCGCGCATCCGCAGCGCATCTGCAATGCACTGATGATCTACCTCCACCCCATGCTGGCCATGGAGGGCGTGGTCGTGCTGATCGACGAGGATATGGGACTGTAAGAAGGCCGGGCAGCTGAAAGGCGAAACGGCCGAAAGACGAAGTGACCGAAAGACGGAGTGACTGATTTGGAGAAGCGCAGACGTTCGAAAGGAAAACGTATCGCTGCGGCGGTGATCATCGTACTGGTGATCGCGGCCGCTTCCGTGCCTGCGGCCTCTCACCTGGTCTGGCACCGGTCGACGAAGGCCACGCTGGTCGAGATCTACCGCCGGGCGCACTACGACGGACGCTTCGACACCGCGGAGGCCGCGGAGGAATGGATGGCCCGGCGGGCGGCCGTGGAGGACCGGCCGTATACATTGCCCGAGGGAGCTGACGAAGAATATGCCAGTGCAGTCTCGGTCGAGGAGATGTGCGGGCGGCAGGTGGTGGTATTCGACGGGGCCGGAAGCGCGGGCAATGCCGCGCAGCCGATCGTCCTCTACCTTCACGGCGGCGCCTACGTGGGCGGCATCCTGCCCTACCACCTAGAATTCTGCGACCGCCTGGCCGCGCGCTCCGGCATGCGCGTGCTGGTGCCGGATTATCCGCTGGCGCCGAACCACACCTGGGAGGAGGCGTATGCATTTCTCGGAGATCTGTGGGAAGAGCTGGCGGAGACTGCTGACGCGGAAGAAGCCGCCGGCGGCAGCGTTCCTCTCTTTCTCATGGGCGACTCGGCGGGCGGCGGGCTCGCCGCGGCCTTCTGTGAACAGCTGGCGGCCGAGCGGACTGCCTCATCTCAATTTCCGCTCCCTTCGCGGCTGCGGCTCCCCGATCATCTGATCCTCTTCTCTCCCTGGGTCGACGCCACAATGTCCGGCGATTACGACGCCTATCTGGACGCGGATCCGTCATTGGCACCGTAAGGCCTCGCCGCGTGCGGGGCTGCCTGGGCAGGTGGGCTCGATCCGGCCGACCCGCGCGTCAGTCCGCTGTTCGGTTTCCTGGTCGGTCTTCCGCAGACGACCGTGTTCGTGGGTACGCGGGAGATCTTTTATCCGGATGTGCTGGAGTTTTACGAACGGCTGGAGGCCGCCGATGTGGGTGTGCAGCTGATCGTGGGAGAGGGAATGAACCACGTGTACCCTCTGTATCCGATGCCGGAGGCGGAGGCAGCGCTGGAGCTTGTGGTGCGACTGTGCGGAGTTCGAATTCTTGAGGGCTCCGGATCTCATTTTTGAGGTAGTAAGCGCTAAAAAATAGGACGAAACAAGTCTAATGGTGTGCTCCCCGTCAAGTAGACAGTGAAAAATGAAAAAGTTTGTGCCGCCAG
>CAYLPO010000213.1:0-3784 GCA_964385575.1 uncultured Lachnospiraceae bacterium
CCAGGCCGGGATCCGGTGTCCCCACCAGAGCTGGCGGGAAATGCACCAGTCGCGGATGTTCTCGAGCCAGTGGAAATAGATCTTATCGAAACGGTCGGGCACGAACTTCATGTCGCCCTTCTTCACGGCCTCGATGGCGGGCTTCGCGAGCTCCTCCATGGCCACGAACCACTGGGGCTTGATCATCGGCTCGACCGTGCAGCCGCAGCGGTCGTGATGACCCACCGCATGCTGATGATCCACGACCTTCACGAGCAGGCCAGCCGCATCCAGATCCGCCACGAGGGCTTTCCGGCATTCATAGCGGTCCATACCGGCGTACTTGCCGCCGTTTGCGTTGATGGTGGCGTCGTCGTTTAGGACGTTGATCTCTTCCAGACCGTGGCGCTTTCCGACCTCAAAGTCGTTCGGGTCATGCGCCGGCGTGATCTTCACGCAGCCGGTACCGAACTCCTTATCCACATACTCATCCGCAATCACGGGGATCTGGCGGCCGGTCAGCGGCAGCTCCAGCATCTTACCCACCAGATGCGTATAACGCTCATCTTCCGGGTTCACCGCCACGGCGGTATCGCCCAGCAGCGTCTCCGGACGGGTCGTCGCGATCTCCACATAGCCGTCCTCGCCCACGATCGGGTAACGGATGTGCCAGAAATGGCCGTTCTCATCCACGTGCTCGACCTCGGCGTCCGAGATCGAAGTCTGGCACTCGGGGCACCAGTTAATGATGCGGCTGCCTTTATAGATCAGGCCTTTCTCGTACAGGCGCACAAACACCTCGCGAACCGCCTTCGAGCAGCCCTCGTCCATCGTGAAACGCTCACGGTCCCAGTCGGCCGACGATCCCAGCTTCTTCAGCTGGTTTACGATGCGTCCGCCGTACTCTTCCTTCCACTTCCAGGCGTGCTCCAGGAACTCCTCACGGGTGAGGTCTTCCTTATGGATGCCCTGCTCGGCCAGCGCCGCCAGAATCTTAACCTCGGTCGCAATCGCCGCGTGGTCGGTGCCCGGCTGCCACAGCGCGGAGTAACCCTGCATGCGCTTCCAGCGCGTCAGGATATCCTGCATGGTGTTATCCAGGGCATGGCCCATGTGCAGCTGTCCCGTGATGTTCGGCGGCGGCATGACAATGCAGAAGGGTTTCTTCTTCGGATCCACTTCCGCATGGAAATATTTCTTCTCCAGCCAGCGCTCATAGATCTTACTCTCGATGGCCTGGGGTTCGTAGGTTTTCGCAAGTTCGTTTGCCATAGTGTTCTCCATCTTCCTGCGCAGGCCGATCCGCCCGCAGCACAATATCCTTAATATCATAAGGACATTCAGGGAATCCGTCAAGGCGGGACGAAAATTTACGGGAAGCTGCAATGTCCGCGAAAAATTCCTTGACATTGCCCGAACCCACACTTAAAATTTGCGAAAATATATAGTAAAATATTGGTCGAATCACATCATTTACGCGGAACGGATCCGCGCACGGCGAAAAGGAGGGCATACATGGCTACTTTTATTCAGGAACCTTCTCATACTTTCGGTGAGTATCTGCTCATTCCGGGCTACTCTTCCACAGAATGCATCCCCTCGAACGTGAGTCTGAAGACTCCGCTCGTGAAATTCCGCAAGGGCGAGGAACCGCCCATCTCTCTGAACATCCCCATGGTCTCCGCCATCATGCAGTCCGTCTCGGATGACCGCATGGCGGTGGCGCTTGCCTCCGAGGGCGGCATGAGCTTCATCTACGGCTCCCAGAGCATTGAGAGTGAAGCAGCCATGATCGAAAAGGTAAAGGCTTATAAAGCCGGTTTCGTCGTCAGTGATTCGAATGTAACTCCCGAGAACACGCTCGCAGACATCCTCGCACTGAAGGAAAAGAGCGGACACTCCACCGTGGCCGTGACCGAAGACGGCACCGCCCATGGAAAGCTGCTGGGCCTGGTCACCAGCCGTGACTATCGTCTGAGCCGCATGTCCGTGGACATGAAGGTGAAGGAATTCATGACGCCTTTTGAAAAGCTGGTCTGCGCCCCCGCGGACGCGACCCTCTCCGAGGCCAATGACATGATCTGGGAGCATAAGCTGAATGCTCTCCCGCTGGTGGATAAGGACCAGAAGCTGGCGTATTTCGTATTCCGGAAGGACTACACCGCACATAAGAGCAATGAACTGGAGCTCGTAGATGAAAAGAAGCGCTACATGGTCGGCGCGGGCATCAACTCGCGCGACTACGCCGAACGTGTGCCTGCTCTGGTGGACGCCGGCGCTGACGTGCTCTGCATCGACAGTTCGGAGGGCTTCTCCGAATGGCAGAAGATCACCATCGAGTGGATCCGCGAGCGCTACGGCGACACCGTGAAAGTCGGCGCGGGCAATGTCGTGGACCGCGAAGGCTTCCGCTTCCTGGCCGAGGCAGGCGCGGACTTCGTGAAGGTCGGTATCGGCGGCGGTGCCATCTGCATCACCCGCGAGACGAAAGGCATCGGCCGCGGTCAGGCGACGGCGGTCATGGAAGTTGCCGCTGCGCGTGACGAATACTTCGAGGAAACCGGCATCTACGTTCCCATCTGCTCGGACGGCGGCATAGTTTATGACTATCACATGACACTGGCGCTCGCCATGGGAGCGGATTTCCTGATGCTGGGCCGTTATTTCGCCCGTTTCGACGAAAGCCCGACCAAGCGCGTGAACGTGAACGGCAGCTACATGAAGGAGTACTGGGGCGAGGGTTCGGCGCGTGCCCGCAACTGGCAGCGCTATGACCTCGGCGGGGATAAGAAGATGGCCTTCGAGGAAGGTGTCGACTCGCTGGTCCCCTACGCCGGCTCGCTGAAGGATAACGTTCAGCTCTCGCTGAGCAAGGTCCGCCACACCATGTGCAACTGCGGTGTACTGACTATCCAGGATCTGCAGAAGAACGCGAAGCTTACGCTGGTGTCCGCGACATCGATCGTCGAGGGCGGTGCGCATGACGTGACGCTGAAGGATAATATTAATTTCCACGGATAAGCGACGAGGACATCGAAAACGCGGACGTTCATACATGCTCGTATGTATGGACGTCCGTTTTTCGATACCCGAGTGCAACGTGATCTCGCAGACGCAGTCTGCGAGATCCATCGTCGCTTATTTCGAAAAGGAGTTCCATGATGTACGAAACCGATTCACCCCAAAACAGCTCACCACGCACCCGCTTCACCGCCCGCACCATCGCCCTCACCGCCATGTTCCTGGCCATCTGCCTGGTCTTCCAGCCCCTGAAGGGCATCTCCGTCTACATCACCGGGCCGGCCGTCAACTGCGTACTGATCCTGGCCTCGCTGGTGTGCGGACTGCCGTCCTGCATCATCATCGCGGTGATCGCTCCTCTGGCGGCGTTCCTGATCGGCGCGACGCCCATCATCAATGTAATCCCGGCGATGCTTCCAGTGATCATGGTGGGAAATGTGTTGATCGCGGTATTCGCCGCGCTGTTTAAGAACCGTACCGCCGGAACCCATTCTCTTCTGCCGTTGGGACTGGTCATCGGGTCCGCTGCCAAAGCCTGCTGGCTCTGGCTCACGGTCTGGTTCGTGGTCCTGCCCATCTTCGGCGCACATGCGCCGGACCCCATGAAGGCCGCAGCGCGTGTGACATTTTCCGTGACGCAGCTGATCACGGCGTTGATCGGAAGCGCGATCGCACTGATCATATGGAATCGCCTTCGGTCCTATATAGATAGCAAAAGGGCTTCCTGATTGATATGCTCCCCCCAAGTAGGACACTGAAATATAAAAATCCTACTTGGGGGTAT
>CAYLPO010000214.1:0-3768 GCA_964385575.1 uncultured Lachnospiraceae bacterium
AGACGTGTCAGGCAAGGATTATCCCCGCCTGCACACTGCTATCTTATTCCGGCCTGATCAGTCCTGTTTTTCAAGACCTCGTTCCATGGCGCTTTTCATATTTGCCATAAATACTTCTTCCGGGATCAATGCGATCCCGTTTTCGTCGCTCAGGACGATCAGGCGCTGTCCCCCCGTCAGCCCGAACAAATCCCTCGCACCTTTCGGAATGACGATCTGACCTCTTTCCCCTATTGCAACAGAACCCCAGATGTTCTTTCCTTTCGGCGCAGGAGGAATCATTCCAACGCCTTCTACGGGTTCCGTCCGGACCAAGCTGTCGATGGTCGTTCCGTATACTTCTGCCAAGGATAAGCATTTTTCAATATCCGGGATCGTCGCACCGGTCTCCCATTTGGCATAGGCCTGTCTGGAAATCCCGATTTTTTCGGCAATGGCTTCCTGGGAGAACCCGTGGAGGTTTCGAAGCATCACCAGATTGTCTTTCAGCATTGTTCGCCTCCTTCCTACAGATCGATCTTCTCGAAGTTTTCACACGCCTTCAGATACGACAGCCTGGTCATTGCCGTATAAAGCAGGGCTCCGCAAAGGAACAATGCAATCTGCAAAACGAAATGATCGAAGCCGAAAGCATTGACCGCGGCAAGCCCCGGGAAATGATGCAGCGCTTCAAAGACTCCGATCATCAAAAATGCTGCAATGATATAAATGACAAAGGGCTTTCCGATCTGATAGGCGGTCCTGAAGAAGCCTCCGACAAAGATCACATTGAATAAACCGAAAACAAATAACGCGCTGCCCAGGTAAAACAGATTCGCGTTCATCAGTGCGTTCTGCCCGTAAACGACAGCATCCTTCAGGATCGTCATGCGAAGCAGTGTCAAGATCGCCATGAGGGCGAAACCGCAGAGTTCGACCGTCATAACAAACTGATATTTTCCCTTGACTACGTCCCTCTTGGCTACCGGCAGCAGTGCCGAATACAGGATGTCATTTGCTTCCCTTGCACTCTGGAAGCTTTGATAGATCCCGAGGGTAATGAAAAATACGCCGCAGAGGATCGGATAGCCCGGGATCATTGCCATGGCGCCAAAGCCGATGAACAGCCAGGTGAGAAGCATCGAGGACAGCCGGATCTCTTTTCGCAGTAATGCGTTCATGCTCTCGCCTCCCTCTCCAGCCTCAGGAAGCTTTCTTCCAGACTTTCATGCAGCTGGCCATAATCATGCAGGAACGTTTTCTTTGAGCAGGCCGCCAATATTTCTCCTTTACTGATATAGATGATATTGTCTGCGCACCGCTCCAGATCCGTGATGATGTGTGTCGAAAAGAGGATCGTTACCCCATGCTCTTTCAGGGTCTGAAACAGTTCCAGCAATTCATCCCGGGAAAAAGGATCCAGACCACTGGTCGGCTCATCCAGAATCAACACCTGCGCCCGGTGGGAAAGCGCCAGAAGCAAATTGAACTTCACCTTCATTCCTTCGGAAAGTTCCATCGGCTTCTTTCCTTCATCGAGGCTAAACATTGTCAAATAACGGTGATAGACATCTTCATCCCAGTTCGAGTAAAAAGTTCTGGTGACACTGACGATCTCCTGTATCGTCTTTCTCGGGTACCAGCTGACCGTACCGGTCGAATATCCGATCTGCTGCTTGATCTTTGCTTCATTTCCGACAAGCGGCATTTCGAAATAAGAAATCCGGCCGCTGTCCGGATGGATCAGATTCAGCATAGCTTTGATGGAAGTGGTTTTCCCGGCACCGTTTCGCCCGATAAATCCGGTGATCTTGCCCTCTTCCAGCGAGAAGGAAACATCCTTCAGCTGAAAGCCAGGATAGGTCTTACAGACATTCTTTACTTCTACAATATCCATGAAGTCCTCCTAAAGTACGACTTTCATGAATATTGTAAAGTCTGATTGCGTCAGTTTCCACCAACCGCACGTAACAGTTTGCTGCGTTTTTTGTTATGTCTGGTTACGCTATTGATCCACTTCCTCATGATTTTCTCTCTCGCAAAACATTTCTGCTATACCAGTACAACATATTCAGATCATCTGAAATGCCTTAAACGCCTCGATAATGGCTTCTTCCTTTTCCTTCGGCGTCTCCGGTGACCGGCTGTCCTCACTCTTCGGCAAGTTATAATTCTGCCGCTCTATAATCCCACATTTTCGCTTGGTCTTCGCGATATTCAAATGACTAACATGAAATCCGTACTTCTCCTGTACCCACTCCTGGATCTCCTGATAGGAAGCCTTGCTCTCCGCTGCAGTCACATCCATCTCTTCCATATCGACCTTTACACTGATGTGATTCTTCGCCTCAAAAAGTTTGGACAAAAGGCATACCGTCTCCACCCCCACCGTCATCGGGAACATGTCCACCGGGCGCACGCGCCGCGGCACATAGCCCCGCTCACGCAGCAGGGCAATGTCACGGGCCAGCGTCGCGGAGTTGCAGGACACGTAGACGATCCGCCGGGGCTCCGCAGCCGCGGCCGCCTCCAAAAGCTCCGGCGCGCAGCCCTTCCGGGGCGGATCCACGATCACGACGTCCGCCCGGGCGCCGCCGCGCACGGCTTCCGGCAGCACATCTTCGGACTTTCCGCAGACGAAATCCGCGTTTTCGATGCCGTTTCGCTTCGCGTTCTCGCGCGCGTCTTTTACCGCGTCTTCAATGATCTCGACGCCGTGCACCTGCCCCGCGTGCAATGCCGTAAACAGCGAGATGCTCCCCGTCCCGCAGTAGAGGTCCCAGACCTCCTCTTCGCCGGTCAGCCCCGCAAATTCCATGGCGGACGCGTACAGTTTCTCGGTCTGCGCCGGATTTACCTGGAAGAAGGACCTCGTGGAGATGCGGTATTCGATGAAGCCGCGGTCGCCCGCTGCGGCTTCCCCGTCCGCTTCCTTCCCGGCATCCGCCGCTGCGGCTCCCATTGATACGCGCAGCCGCTCCGTGATATACCCGCTCCCGGCCAGAACGATCGTCTCATCCCCCAGGATCACGTTCGTCTTCTTCGGATTTAAGTTCAATGTCACAGTCGTGCACAGCGCACCCGCTCCACAGCCTGCGGCATCTGCCTCTTCTGTCCGCGGTTCTTCGGTCAGCCGCTCCACCAGCTCCGCCAGCCGGTGCCGGAAGCCGCGCTCCGCAGCCTTCCGTGAGACGGCATTGACCACCAGACACACCAGCCGCTCGCCCGCACGCGACGAGCGAATGAGCACATGACGCAGCAGACCCTCGTGGTGCTCCTCGTCATAGGCTTCCACGCCGGCCTCATCACAGAAATCACGCACCGCGCGCAGGATCTGTGCATCGCCCTCCTGCTCGATCAGGCAGTCGTCCCGCTCAATGACCGAGTGCGTCCGCCCCGCATAAAAGCCGTACACAGTGCGGAACCCGGCCTGCTTCCGGTCTGCGCCGCTGTCCGCGCCCTTCACCGCCTTCCGCGCGAACGGCACCTGCGCCTTATTCCGGTAGCGCCAGGGATCCTCCGCCCCCACGATGGGCTCCATGACCGCGTCCGCTTCTTCCGGGCTCATCCCGCCGATGCGGATCAGATGCTCGCGGACCTTCCGCTGCTTGAACGCCAGCTGCGCCTCATAGGACATGGCCTGCAGCTGACATCCGCCGCACGGCCCCGCGACCGGACAGCGCGCCTCGATGCGGTCCGGCCCCGGCTTCACGACCTCGAGCACCCGCCCGAAGCCGTAGCTCTTCTGCGCCTTCGTGCAGACGCCCTCGATCTCGTCCCCGATCAGCG
>CAYLPO010000215.1:0-3757 GCA_964385575.1 uncultured Lachnospiraceae bacterium
AGTACGGACGGAACCGTATGCTCGGAGCGCTTTATTTTCCGTGAGAGCTGAGAAAAGATACTCATGAAGATCTCCACGCAACCGACGGAGAGCGCGTCGAATCAGACAGGGTCGATCCTGATCGGCCCTCATTAGATTCCAAAGCGAGTGTCGCTGAATGACTGCCTGGTTTGTATAATAAAGAGAGATGTAATGAAGATTCGGGCAATCTGGCTCCAGTCGTCAGTTACATGAGGGGCGAGATCGCATGGGGGAGAACAATCCTTCTTGGAACCAGATGATAGTCCAGAAAGGGGACAATTAGTACAAAAGGCGGCCTGTTTTACGGAATTCCCTTAAAACACATGCTATTTCGTACTTTCTGACTCCAACTCTGACTCCGTCATTTCAAGGTTCGAATCCTTGTAGCCCAGCACGAAAGGGCTTCAGTGAGAGATCGCTGAAGCCCTTATTTTATGCGGAATCCCGGCGTTTTTCACCTTTGGACGAGAATTTCTGTTCAGGCTATCCATTGTTATCGTTCATTTGGTATTATTACTTTAATATACCGGCTTCCCGGACGATCCGGGAAGGCAGACCTGATCTTGCAGGAAGAGAATCTACAGTGAAAGGAATATCGGCATGGAGCAAAAGCCACCTGTCTTTCACGCCAAGTGGGAGCCTTACCGCAGACCGGAGCACACCGGCTTTGCGGGCTTCCTGGAATACTGGGTCCTGATGTGGAAAAACTACGGCAGCCTGAAAGGGCGCGCGGTCCGGGCGGAGTTCTGGTCCGTATGGCTCTGCAATGTCGTGATATCACTGCTCCTCGCATTGATCCCGGCGGTGGGCAGATATCTGACCGCGGCTTTTTTCCTGGCCACGATCGCGCCCACGATCGCGACCTGTGTCCGGCGCGCCCACGATCTGAACAGGACCGGGAGATATGTAGCGGTGCTCTGGGTGATCACCGGCGCTGCCGCCGCCTGCGCAGGGGTCGGATTCGTGGGGTTCCTGCTGGGAGCGTTTTCGAACGGTCTTTTCGGTGACCGCATATTCGCGGCAGGACTGGCGGCCATGTTTATTTCGATCCCGCTGGCAGTCATTGCCCTGATCCTCTTCCTGCTTCTGGGATGCAGGAAGTCGTACCCCGCGGAGAACGCGTTCGGCCCCGCGCCCGGGCAGGGAATGAGATATGAATGATTTATCACGGTTTTAACGGTGGAATCATTTTTGCGTTATTCAAAAGACATGTTTACCGTTACATATACTTCAACGAAAGCTTCAAAAAACATTTCTGGATTGAGTTTTGATTTGATAACGGTACGGTCGGTAAAGTAAGCTTTTGGACGTTCATTTAAGTTCCGTCTTCCGACAATAGCCAGACATTTGACCTCGCATGATATGTCGTCTTTTTTAAGAGCTTCTTTGATACGGGAAATATACCGGTCGAACTCCGGCAGCTTTTCAAATGTTGTCTTCTGTTTGGTTCCGTATCTGCTGAAGTTAACGCATGCCTTGAAAAAAGCACTTTCTTTCACTGTGTTATTATCACTGCTGACGAGAAACAGAAATTCACTCGTATTGATGTAAACATTCTGAACGCGAATTATTTTTTTGCCGGCATGTTCGACATATTCTCCGCGTGATGCAGCTCTTTCTATGCTCTGATGAATCCTGTCCACAGCAAGGCCGACGGTCGAATCGAATGCTTTTTCCTGTTCGCTTTTTCTTTGTTGTTCCGCAAGGATTCTTTCCTGTTCAAGCTGCTCTTTTGTTTTGAGAGACTGACGGATGCTGTTTCTAAAATCGGACATTGCATTCATTCCTCCTTTGCCATAAGCGGAGCATCTCCGAAATCTCCATGATTTTGTGCTGTTATTATAACACTGGCGGGATGCGCATGATACTGCCTGTTTCGATATCGACAGGGCGCTGCGAGGGTTCATGAGTTTGTAAGTGGTCATGTGCCGGCGACAATCATGCTATAATAATCTAGTAGGCGTATGCCTGCTATCTGCATGACACATACGTAAAATGAAGTTTTTATAAAACCGGGGGTTAATGAATGGGATCACTGAAAGAACAGTACGAACAGATGTTGGATACGGAAAAAAAGAAGCAGCAGCCTGGGCCGCAAACGATCGTGAATATTCTTAGAAGTTATGGGTGTAGTGTATATCCATTGAAGATCGATGAGACTTCGAAAGAAGCGGCAGATTTGGTCAAACCGGAGAAATGGAAATCGTCAAAGATTCCTTCTGCGCAGGACTTAAAAGATCATGTGAAATTCACGAATGCAGGAAAGTCTTCTTCCTGGTGGTTGGATCTGAATCTAATCCTGCAGATCCGGACCGATGAGGGAGAGTTTTATGCAGTATCCGTCACACAGGATTTGAATAATTTTACCCAAAATTATAAGTGCTGTAAAACGAGCTTTGATGCGACGGGGGTATCAGGCGCTTTGGCCAAGTCCAGAGAGAAAAAGGTCTGCCTGCAGAAAGCGGAAGAATTGATGAATCAGGTGGGTCCTTGGGTATCGGGGCCGCAGCTCTATACTACAGAGGCGCTTTTAGTCGAGATCAGCGATTCGGGAAGCCATCGATGCGATCATGTAGTTTTGTTCCGGGACGGACATTATTATTGGAACAGGGCGGGATATGGCAATGACTGGCTGACGTTTTTGAAACAGGTAAATAGATAAGCGGATCTGAAACGCTGCGTCAATCGCGGCCGGTTCGTTTTCACCAGGAAACAGGAGGGGGAGCTGCGGCGGCAGCTTCGTTCCCTATGGGATCGCTTCCATTAACTCCATGGCGGTCGCCGTCGCGGTGAACCTGCTCTATGAAAAATTTATGAGCGTAAAAGGAGCCCGATCTTATGAAAAAAGAGGAAATCACCATTCCACAGCCTTCGGACGCCCTGCTGCAAAAGAACCGGTTTTCGCTGCTTTACAGCGGAAATGCTCTGATCATCTTTGCGGTCTGGACGCTCATCCGTTCTTTCATTCAGCAGTATTTTTATCAGGCAGGACCCGGAGCACAAGGGGCGCTGTTCGCTGAGCTGCCGGCTGCGCTGCTTGTTGCGCTGGCCGTGCTTGTGCTGGCGCTCAGCGCCGTCGATCTGATCCTGAAGCTTTTTGTCGGCTTTTCGGCGAGAGCGGAAGGGTTGGGAAAGCACAGAAAAAACACCTTTATCGTTCTGGGGATCATCCTTGTTGTCCTGACCATCCTCTGGCTGGTCGGCCAGCTTCCTCTGATCCCTTACTATTATCACAGCGACGGCCTTTTGCGTGTGATCATTTCCCTGGCTGTGGAGGTGACCGTTCTGTTCGCAGAGCTGGATGTGGTCCTTTCCGCCATCCGTGTGCGAAAGCTTGAAAATGCCGAAGCCGCGCAGGACGAAGGATCGGGAAGGGGGCGTTAAATGCAGCTGGATTTTCATTATTACGCGACCTACTGCGCCGCATACCTGGCCAGTTACTCCCATGAGGAAGGCATGGCGATCTGTTACAGCGCCCAGTTCCCGGACAACTGCACACGGACGTTTCTGGCGGGGGTAAAGGCTCCCCTTTCCGCTGCGACCACGCAGACGACGCTGGAGATGGCGGATGCGGACACGAGCCCGGTCGGACTGCAGGATATCACCAGGATCTGGGCGTCGTTTCATTTCCTGCCCTATGATCTGTTTGCAGAGGTTAAAAAGGGCGGGAAGCGTTATAAAGACAAGTACCGCCTGATCTGCAAACCAAACGGCGCCCTGGTGAAGGACACCGTGG
>CAYLPO010000216.1:0-3750 GCA_964385575.1 uncultured Lachnospiraceae bacterium
ATTTCATCCTATCCCGACTGCAATACAAGGCCAAAAATGCGCTCCTACCGTCCTCGCACCATCCGCACCGCCTCGTCCCAGTCCGCGATCTTCGCCGTGCGTGCCTCCGCGTTCATTCGCGGCTGATAGATCACGCGTTCCGCAGCCGCGAACAGCCGCTCTTCATCCAGAAGCCCGGCCGCGATGCCTGCCATATATGCCGAACCGATCGCGGAAAGCTCCTCGACCGCCGAAACTGCCACGGTCACGTCCGAGATATCGCTCTGGAACTGCATCAGGTACGGGTTCTTTGTAGGACCCCCGTCGACCCGGAGCTCCGTGATGCGCATTCCGTCTGCGGAAGTTTCCAGATCCGCCTGCATCGCGCGCAGCACCGCATCGATCTGCAGGGCAATGCTCTCGACCCCCGCACGGATGATCTCATTCCGGCCCGTCGTGCGGCTCATGCCGACCAGCGCAGCGCGGGCGTTGTTATCCCAATAAGGCGCGTTCAATCCCGAAAACGCCGGAACCAGAACCGCCCGGTCCGCCGGGTTCGCCGCAGCAGCGGCATCTGCGGTCTCCGCCGCGGATTCGATCAGTTTCACATCGTTTTTCAGCCAGGCAATGACCGCTCCGGTGTAATTGATATTTCCCTCGAACACATACTCCGCCCGTCCGCTTCGGCCCCAAGCCAGAGACGTCACCAGTCCATGTGCGCTTGCCGCAAATTCCGGGCCGATATTCATCATGATCGACGAGCCCGTACCGTAAGTGGTCTTCGTCATGCCGGGCCGGTGACACCCCTGCCCGTAAAGCGCCGCGTGCGAGTCTCCCATCACACCATGGATCGGAACCGGCGCAGGCAGCAGTCCCTCCAAATCGGTCCGGCCGAAATCCGCGTCCGACATACAGACCTCCGGCAGGCAGGACACCGGCACGCCGAACAGTGCACAGATCTCCTCATCCCAGCAGAGCCGGTGAATATCAAACAGCTGCGTGCGCGAGGCATTCGAATAATCCGTCTTAAAAGAGACCCCGCCGGTCAGCTTCCAGATCAGCCAGGAATCGATCGTGCCGAGCATGACGCGCAGCGCCGCTCCTCCGTTTTCTGCCGGAGCACTGCCCGCTTCCGCATCCGACGTCTCCTCTGCGGCTTGCACTGCCGGCACATTCCGCAGCAGCCAGGCCATCTTCGCCGCCGGAAAATACGGCGAGAGCTCCAGCCCGGTCCGCTCCCGGATCAGGTCTGCGTGCTCTGCAAGTCCCTCGGCGATCGACGCAGCGCGGGCACACTGCCACACGACCGCGTGCGCGAGCGGCTCTCCGTCCGCGCCCCACATGGCCGTGGTCTCCCGCTGGTTCGAGATGCCCGTGCAGGCGATCTGTGCGGGGTCGATCCCGGTCTGCGCGATCACATCCGCCGATGCCCGCAGCACGTTCGCATAGATCTCATTCAGGTCATGCGAGACCCAGCCGGCGTCATTGACGATCTGCGCATGCGGCACATCCGCGCGCCCCGCGATCCGCCCGACCTCATCCACGAGGATGGCTTTCGTCCCCTGCGTACTCTGGTCGATTCCCAATACATAACGCATGTTATTTATCTCTCCTGTGTCAAACCCCATCGGGATTTCCATTTCGCAGCCGCTCAAAAGCACCTCACGCCTTCAAAACCCGCTTCACCTCTTCTGCGATCCCCGCAGCATCCAGTCCGTAATGCGCAAACACATCCTTTGCCTCACCCGCGATCAGGTGCGCATCGGGCAATGCCAGCTGCCGCACCCGCACCGGGCATTCCTCCGCGGTGATCTGTGCGACCTGGCTTCCGAAGCCGCCGTAGATCGAGTGCTCCTCGACCGTGACCAGAAGCTTCGCTTTCCGCGCCGCAGCCAGCACTGCCTCGCGGTCGATCGGTTTCAGGCAAAACATATCCGTCACGCCGGCATCAATGCCCTGAGCCCGCAGAAGCTCCGCTGCCTCCAGCGCCCGGCTGACCATCTCCCCGCAGGCGATGATCTGCACATCCGCACCCTCGCCGTGCACGACCGCGCGGTCTCCGTCCAGCGCCAGCCCTTCCTCATACACGTCCGCGCTCGCGCTCCGGCTGACCCGGATATACGCCGGCTCCTCATCCTGCAGCAGCTGCCCAAACAGCGCAGCGGTCTGGAAGCGGTCGCTCGGCAGGTACACCCGCATCCCGGGCAATGCCGCCATGGCCGCCACATCCTGGCACGAATGATGCGTCATGCCCAGTGCCCCGTAGCTGATGCCGCCGCTGATGCCGACCAGTTTCACGTTCGTCCCGGAATAGGCGACGTCGACCTTCGCCTGTTCATAGCTGCGCGTGGAGACAAAGCTCGCGGGCGAGAAGACATACGCTTTCTTCCCGCAGGCCGCCAGTCCCGCCGCGATCCCGACCAGATCCTGCTCGGCAATGCCGACCTCCACGGACTGTTCCGGGAAGGCCTTGAAAAACGGGCCCATGGACGCCGAGCCGCGCGAGTCGCTGCAAAGCACGGTGATGTCGCGGTCCGTCTCCGCCGCGGCCATCAGAGTTTCGCAGATGGCCTGACGGTTCGTGATCTTATTTGCGGGTTTCGCGGCCTCTGCGCTTTCGCCGGCAGCGGCTTCCTGCTTTGCGGCCTTCGCCGCTGCTTTCGCCTCCGCGGCCGCTTTCGCAGCGGCTTCCGCGCGCGCCTTCACATCCGCGATGACCACCTCGGCCCGAGCGGTCGCCTTCGTCCGGCCATCCGCCGCTTCCGCCGCGCCCTCCGGCGCCGCCTCGTCCGTCATCGCCGCCACGTCCGCCATCGCCTGCCGGAACTGCTCCTCGGTCATCACGCCGTGGTGCCACCCGGCCTGACCCTCCATGAACGAGACGCCGCGGCCCTTCACAGTGTGAAGGATCAGAACACTGGGCTTTCCCGCGCACGCAGCCGCCTCGGCATAGGCCGCCGCCAGCTGCTCGCAGTCGTTTCCGTCCGCCACCTCGATCACGTTCCAGCCGAAATCGCGGAACTTTTCGCCGAGCTCGGACGTCTTCATGACGTCGTCCGTGCGGCCGCTGATCTGCAGACCGTTCACATCGACCGCGGCACAGAGATTATCCAGTCCGTACTGCGGTGCCGCCATCATGGCCTCATAGTTCGAGCCCTCGCCCATCTCACCGTCGCCGATGATCGTATAGACGCGGTACGCGCGGCCGTCCTTTTTCGCAGCCAGCGCCATACCGACCGCGACCGGAAGCCCGTGCCCCAGCGAGCCGCCGCAGATCTCCACGCCCGGAACGTCGCGGTTCGGATGGCCGATGTACCGGCTCCCGAACTGACTGAAGGTCTCGATGGCCTCGCGCTCATCGAAGAACCCGCGCCGCCCCAGCACACAGAACAGCGCATCCGCGCAGTGTGCCTTGCTCAGCACGAAACGGTCGCGGTCGGGATCCTCCGCGTTCGCGGGATCAATATTCATCACGCCGAAGTACAGTGTGGTCAGCGCATCCATCACGCTCAGGTCCCCGCCGATGTGCCCCGCTTTCGAGCGGTACACCATCTCCAGCACATCCGCGCGCAGCTCCCGCGCGGTCTTCGTCAGTTCAGCCGTCGTCATCCTTGCCATCATCGTCTTCCTCTCATCTTCTAAATACGTCCTGCAGAAATTCGTCTTGCAGAAATCATCTCACCAAAATCTTCTCTCCGGGACTCATCGTTCACATCCGGATCACAGCCTTGATGACCTCGTCCTTATGGTTCAGACTGTAATCGATGGCCT
>CAYLPO010000217.1:0-3742 GCA_964385575.1 uncultured Lachnospiraceae bacterium
ACGGCTGATGAGGCCAGGGAGATCCTGGGCATCACCCGCCACTGCCTGCGCGACGAGAAGACGAACCCCGTCACCATCGAGGAGTAATTCCGCAGAAGCGCACATACGGTTTAGGAGTGCTCCGGATGCCCGGCGTGTCCGGGGCACTTTTCCCAGAAAGGAAACCCGAACATGAAGAATAAAGTAGTTACAGTCGAGGAGGCCATGAAGCATTGCTTTAACGGCATGTCCGTCCTGCTTCCCGGCTTTGTGAACTGCGGCGTGGCCCAGACTCTGATCCAGGGCCTCATGGACGCGGGGATCACGGATCTTGAAGTGATCTCGAACAACACCTCCGTGAAGGGCCAGGGCATCGGCAAGCTGGTGCACGACGACCGCATCCGCAAGATCACCTGCTCGCACATCGGCAGCAATGTTGAGACCATGGAAAAAGTTACGAAGGGTGAGATCAACATCCATTTCGTGCCTCAGGGTTCCCTGTGCGAGAAAGTCCGTGCCGGCGGAGCCGGTATCGGCGGCATTCTGACCCCCACCGGCGTGCACACCCCCATGGAAGAGGGCAAGCAGCTGCTGGAGTGGGATGACGAGAAGGGTGAGTATAAGTTCGTGAAGGCGGACGAGCCGCAGAAGGGCAAGCGCTTCATCCTGGAGCTGCCGCTGCACGCGGACGTGGCCCTGATCCATGCCTATAAAGCAGACAAGATGGGCAATGTCATGTATAACCACACCGCCCGCAACTTCAACGAAGTGTTCGCGACGGCTGCGGATTTCGTGATCGTCGAGGCGGAACACATCGTCGAGGTCGGCGAGATCGGACCGAATGAAGTCATGACGCCCGGCGCGCTGGTCGACCTGATCGTACAGGCAGAAACGGAGGAGTGATCATGAAAACACCTGAAAATGCCAGAGAATTCATCGCCTGTCGTACCGCACAGTTTTTTAAGGACGGCGATGTCGTAAACCTCGGTATCGGTATGCCCACGCTCTGCCTGGAGTTCATTCCGGATGACGTTGATGTCTGGGTCGATTCCGAGAACGGCATCATCGGACTGGGCAGCTCGCCGAAGGAAGGCGAGGTCGCTCCCGCGGACGTCGTGGATGCCGGCGGAAACCCCTCCATGATGCGTGTAGGCGCGGCGTGCTTCGACAGCTTCCGCTCTTTCGGCTACATCCGCGGCGGTCATGTCTCCACCACGGTTCTGGGCGCTTATGAAGTGGACTCCGAGGGCAACCTCGCGAACTGGATCATCCCCGGCAAGGCTGCGGCCGGCATGGGCGGCGGCATGGACCTGGTGACCGGTGCGAGGCTGACCATCGTCATGAGCACGCACTGCGATAAGAAGGGGAACCCGAAGTTCGTGAAGCACACGGAGATCCCGCTGACCGGTTATCACTGCGTGGATTACTTCGTCTCCGAGCTCGCCGTGATCCACATCACGCCGGAAGGCCCCGTCCTGGAGGAGATCGCGCGCAGCACGACGGTGGAAGAGGTCCTCTCGAAGACCGGCTGTGAGCTGATCGTTCCGGAGCACGTGGGGTACATGGACTGAGCAGTTTGCGGATAACGCAACAAATGGTTATAACAACATGAATGCAATGATGTATGTGGGCCTGGTCATCGCCGTGGCGCTGATCGTGGGTCTGGCAATTTTCACCGGCGCGAAAAAAGGTGCCGCGAAAAAAGAAGGCATCGGTACGGGCGTGGTCGCCGGCCTGATCATGGGTACGCTGGTCGGCGGATCCTCGACGGTCGGCACCGCTCAGCTGGCCTATAACTACGGCATGAGCGCCTGGTGGTTCACGCTCGGGGCAGGCATTTCCTGCCTGATCCTGGCGATCGTCTATGTCAAAAAGCTGCGCGCGCAGGGAAGTCCGACACTGGTCGGCATGATCGCGAATGAGTACGGTCCCAGAGCCGGCCTCGCGGCATCCGTGCTGAACTCCGTCGGTACGTTCATCAACATCCTGTCGCAGCTGCTGGCCGCATCGGCGGTCGTGCTGGTCGTGTTCCCGGATATGAGCACGGTCCTGACGATCGTCATTGCCATGGTCGTCATGATCCTGTACGTGATCTTCGGCGGCGCGAAGGGCGCGGGCAGCGTCGGCATCCTGAAGATGGTCCTGCTGTATGCAGCCATGATCACCTGCGGTCTTTTGGCATTCCGCTTTCTGGGCGGGATGAGCGGTGTGGGCGGAGTCATCGCTTCCGCGAGCAGCGAGACCGGACGGAACTTCGGCAGCCTGTTCTGCCGCGGCGTGGGTATCGACCTGGGCGCCTGTGTCAGCCTGCTGCTGGGCGTTCTGACGACGCAGACCTATGCGCAGGCAGTTCTGACCGCGCGGTCAGACCGCTCCGCGAGAGCAGGTGCGCTGATCTCGGCCATCCTGATCCCGCCGATCGGAATCTGCGGCATCGTGGTCGGCCTGTATATGCGCACGGTGACGGATACCGCGACCTTCGTGGCGAAGACCGCACTGACCAGCTTTATTCTGAATTACTCGGGGCTTCCGATGATCCTGAGCGGCTTTATTCTGGGCGCGCTGTTCATCGCTTCCGTGGGTACCGGTGCCGGCCTGGCGCTGGGTATCGCGACGGTCATTAACCGCGAGCTGATCCAGAAGGGAAAGCGCGAGGTGAAGATGAGCCCGGAGACCATCAACAAGCTGTTGATCGTCGTTGTGCTGGTCCTTGCTACTGCGCTTGCCTGTACGCCGATCGGCGACACCATCCTGAAGTTCGCGTTCATGTCCATGGGTCTGCGCGGCTGTACGGTGTTCGCGCCTCTGTGCTTCGTTCTGTGGGCGAAGGGCAAGGTCGAAGGAAAGTACGCGCTGGTCTCGATCCTGGGCGGCTCGCTGGTCGCACTGATTCTGGGCGTGATGAACCTGTTCGAGATCATCACATTGCCCTGCGATGCAGTGTTCCCGGGCGTCCTCGTGGGCCTCGTGATCATGGTGATCGGTCTGTTCCTGTCAAAGCCGAAGGCTGCGGCAGAGACCGCGAAATAAGGTGCGTGCAAAAAACAGCATGTAGTTGTAAACTGTGAAACAGCAGTGGCTGCCGGTCTGCGGACTGGTTCTGGATCAGTTTCGGGAGCGGCTGCCATTGCAAAAAAGATACTTATAAGGAGGAACTAAGTTATGCCTAAAGTGTATTCTGGTGATCTGACGAAGATGTTCGACATCTCCGGCAAGAAGGCAGTCATCATCGGCGGCGCGGGCGGCTTCGGCAAGGCGATTGCCGAGGGTTACGCGGCGAACGGATGCAGCGTTCTGATCTCTTCCCGCCGTGAGGAGGCTCTGAAGGCGGCGAAGGCCGAGATCGAGGCCGTGGCCGCTCCCGGCGTGAAGGTCGTCTATTTCGCGGGCGATGCCGGCGATGAGGAGACCGTGAAGAAGATGCTCGAGTTCACCGTGTCCGAAGAGGGCCTGGGCGGCTGCGATATCCTGGTCAACTCCCAGGGTATTAATAAGAAGATGTTCTCGCACGACATCGACACCGAGTTCTTCGAGAAGATGCTGCACACGAACATCACTTCCCTGATGCTGACCTGCAAGTACTTCGGCAACTGGATGAAGGATCACAACCTCGACGGCGCTGAGTATCAGGAAGTCGAGCCCGGCAAGGCGAACCCGAACCAGGGCTACGGCAAGATCATCAACATCGGTTCCGTCCGCGGCATCCGCGCCGTCAAGAACGGCGGTAACGGAAACGTTCCGTATAACACCACGAAGGGTGCTG
>CAYLPO010000218.1:0-3737 GCA_964385575.1 uncultured Lachnospiraceae bacterium
CCGCGGCTGGTATTCGCCTGAGAAGTTCAGGTCGATATCCGGCTCCTTGTCTCCTTTGAAGCCCAGGAAGGTCTCGAACGGGATATCATAGCCGTCCTTGATCATCATGGTCCCGCAGACCGGGCAGACTTTGTCCGGCATGTCGCAGCCGGCGCCCAGCGCGTTCTCCTTACAGGCCGGATCTTCGAAATCCGAGTGCTTGCAGTTCGGGCAGCGGTAATGCGGCGGCAGCGGGTTCACCTCGGTGATCTTCGCCATGGTCGCCACGAAGGAAGAGCCGACCGAGCCTCGGGATCCGACCAGATAGCCGTCCTCGTTCGACTTCGTCACCAGCTTTTCCGCGATGATATACATGACCGCGTAACCGTTTGAGATGATGGAGGTCAGCTCCCGCTCCAGGCGGTCCGTCACGATCTCCGGCAGCGGGTCGCCGTACCACTCATGCGCGGTCTGGTAACACATCTCGCGCAGCATCTCCTCCGAGTGCTCGATGACCGGCGGATTCTTATCTGGCCGCACCGGCTGGATGGGCTCGCACATATCCGCGATCTTATTCGTGTTTTCAATCACGACCTCATAGGCCTTCTCCTCGCCCAGGAACGTGAACTCCTCGAGCATCTCGTCGGTCGTCCGCAGGTAGAGCGGCGGCTGGCGGTCCGCGTCCGCAAACTTCATGCCGGCCATGATCACGCGGCGATAGATCTCATCGTCCGGATCCAGGAAATGCACGTCGCAGGTCGCGCAGACGGGTTTGTTCAGTTCCTCGCCTAACGCCACGATCTTCCGGTTAATGTTCCGCAGATCCTCCACGGAAGAGACCGGGCTCTTCTCGCTGTCGATCAGGAACATGTCATTGCCCACGGGCTGGATCTCCATATAATCGTAGAACGATGCAATCTTGCGGATCTGCTCGTCCGATTCGCCTTCGTGGATGGCACGATAAAGTTCTCCCGCCTCGCAGGCCGAGCCGATGATCAGGCCCTCGCGGTGTTTGATCAGCTCACTCTTCGGGATCCGGGGCCGGTTCGCGAAATATTTCAGATGTGATAAGGACACGAGCCGATACAGATTCACCCGCCCGAGGTCATTTTTCGCGAGCAGGATAATGTGATATGATTTCGCTTTCTTAATGAGCTCGTCGCTCGCGGCGCCCATCTGGTTCACCTGCTTCAGCGTGGTGCAGCCCTGCTCCTCGAGCATCTTCGCGAGCTTCAGGAAGATGCCGGCCGTGGCCTCCGCGTCATAGACCGCGCGGTGATGCTGCGTCAAAGTCACGCCCAGACGCTTCGCAAGCGTATGCAGCTGATAGCGCTTCAGATCCGTGACCAGCATGCGCGCCAGCGTCAGCGTATCCGCGATCGTGGGCGCGTAGGGAAGCCCCTGGCGCCGTGCGAACTCCGCGATGAAGGAAGTGTCGAACTCGGCGTTATGGGCCACGATGACCGCGTCCCCGCACCACTCCAGGAACTCCGGCAGAATCTTCTCGATGGGATCCGCGTCCCGCACCATATAATCCTCGATGTGCGTCAGGCGCGTGGTCTCCGCGGAAAGGCGGACCGTGGGCTGCACGAAGACCGAATACCGGTCGACGATCTGCCCGTCCGTGATCTTTACCGCGCCGATCTCGATGATCTGGTCGCGCTTATAGCTTAAACCCGTGGTCTCAATGTCGAAGACCACGAAGGTATCGCGGAACGAGCGGTCGTCCGCCCGCGTAATGAGCTCTTTCGTGTCGTCGACGAGGTAACCCTCCATCCCGTAGATGATCTTGAAGTCCGCGGGCAGCTTCGTCATGGCCGCGTCCGGAAACGCCTGGACCACGCCGTGATCCGTGATAGCCAGGGCCTTCTGTCCCCAGGATGCCGCGCGCTTCAGGATGTCTGAGACATCGCTGACGCCGTCCATGTCGCTCATCTTCGTGTGGCAATGCAGTTCCACACGCTTTCTGGGCGCACGGTCCTCGCGGATGATCTGCTCTTTTTCAACCGCACGGATACCCCGCACGAAAGAAAGAGACAGCTCATGGTCGAACGTATCAAAAGCTGCCCGCGCGCGTACCCGCAGGTTCGCACCGGGCTTTAAAAATTCACGCACTCCGTCCGCCTCTTCCGGCTGGACGAAGATCTTTCCTTTTATGCTGTCGGTCTTGTCCGTGATCGCGAACGTGAACAGGATACTCCCGGACTTGATGGCGCGGTCCTCGACTTCAAATATCTCACCTTCGACCACGACATCGTCCATCTCCCCCTGCAGCATCTCGATGGGGAGAACGCGTCCCTCGGTGCTCGAGCCATAGAGGATGCCCTCCTCTTTCGCTTTCCGGCGGGGGCGCCGGCCATTGCCCGCGTAACTGCTCCGGCCTCTGCCGCTCGCACCCGTGTAAGTGCCGCCGTTCGACCAGCCGTTCGCATTCTGCGCTGCTGCTTCCGCGCCTCTGCGTTCCGCCTCCGGATCGACTTCGACTTTACCGATCAGGTGGACCGCAATGTTCCGGTCCTTCAGGAGCTGATGACGGATGATCTCATCCAGGCTGAATACGGATGCGGGGATCTCTTTATCCGAAGAGATCACGATATTCAGTTCGGACATGTCCGAGGAGTGCGAGATGCTCTCGACAAACACGCCCGAGACATCTGCCTCGAGCGCGGCGTCCAGTTTCAATCCCGGTATGGCCTCAGTCAGTGGTTTCCGCATAATTTCAAAAGCTCCTCTTCCAGGGCGGACAGCAGCTCGTCCTCCCGGACTTTCTTGATGATCTCACCGTTTTTGAAGATCAGGCCCTCGCCCTTTCCGCCGGCGATGCCCAGATCCGCTTCCCTGGCCTCGCCGGGGCCGTTCACGACGCAGCCCATGACCGCGATCTTAATGCCCAGGTGATCATATTTCGCGGACAATGCCTCGACCTGTTCCGCCAGACCGATCAGGTCGATCTGTGTCCGTCCGCAGGTAGGACAGGAAACGATCTCGTTTCCCCCGGTGCGCAGGCCCAGCGTCTTCAGGATCCGCTTCGCGCAGATTACCTCCTCGACCGGATCTCCGGTGAGCGAGACACGGACGGTGTCGCCGATACCCTGATACAGGATATTTCCAAGACCCACGGCGGACTTCACGACACCCGCGCCGGGCGTTCCGGCCTCGGTGATGCCGACGTGCAGCGGGATGTCCGTGCGGTCGGCGATCAATTCATGCGCACGGATGCACATGAGAACATCGGAAGATTTGATGCTGATCACCAGTCGGTCATAGCCCAGCTCCTCGATCTGCGCGGCTTTATGAAGCGCGCTCTCGACCAGGCCTTCGGCGGTCACTCCGCCGTACTTCGCGATCAGTTCTTTTTCCAGGGAGCCCGAATTCACCCCGACACGAATGGGAATCTGCCGCGCTTTCGCGGCCTCCACGACCGCGCGCAGGCGATCATCACCGCCGAGGTTTCCGGGATTGATCCGGATCTTATCCGCGCCATGCTCCATGGAAGCCAGCGCCAACCGGTAATCGAAATGAATGTCCGCCACGAGCGGAATGCGGATCTGCTTCCGAATCTCCGACAGTGCTTCCGCGGCCTCCATGTCGGGGACCGCCACGCGGATGATCTCGCAGCCCGCCTCCTCAAGGCGTCTGATCTGGGCGACGGTCGCTTCCACGTCCGCCGTGGGGGTATTGCACATGGACTGGATGCGGACGGGCTCTTCCCCGCCGATCTTTACGCCCCCGATATCAATAACTCTGGTATATCTTCT
>CAYLPO010000219.1:0-3707 GCA_964385575.1 uncultured Lachnospiraceae bacterium
GCTTTACAAGGATCTCGAGCGGCGGGTCAGTGCTTCGCCCCCCGCGCTCTGTCCCGTGGATCTGGCCGCATCGTTTCTGCATTTCTGCCATGCGCAGTCCTGCGGGAAATGCGTGCCCTGCCGGATCGGACTGGGACAGCTTGAATCGCTGCTCGGCCAGGTTCTGGACGGAACGGCTGACGAGAGCGTGCTTCCCGTCATCGAGAAAACAGCGGAAAGCATTTACTATTCCGCCGACTGCGCAATCGGATCCGAGGCAGCCCTCATGGTCCTGAAAGGCGTGAAGGGATTCCGCGACGACTATCTGGAGCATATCCGGCACGGCCGCTGTTCCTGCACGCAGAGCCAGCCCGTTCCCTGTGTGGCAGGATGTCCGGCGCATGTGGATATCCCCGGCTATATCGGCCTCATTCACGAAGGGCGGTATGACGACGCGGTCAATCTGATCCGCAAGGACAATCCCCTTCCGGCTGTCTGCGGCATGATCTGCGAGCATCCCTGCGAGGAGCGCTGCAGACGCACCATGGTGGATTATCCGCTCAATATCCGCGGACTGAAGAGATACGCGGTCGAGCATGAAGGTCCGGTGCAGGCTCCGAAGCGCATGGAGTTCACCGGCAAGAAAGTGGCCGTCATCGGCGGAGGCCCCGGCGGACTGACCGCTGCCTATTACCTGAGCATCATGGGCCACGACGTCACCGTCTACGAACAGAGGAAGCAGCTCGGCGGCATGCTGCGCTACGGCATTCCCGCATACAGGCTTCCGCGCGAGATTCTTGACAAAGAGATCGAGGATCTCAAGCTCGCGGGCTTTAAGGCCGTGACGGAAGTTTCCGTCGGAAACGACATCTCCATAGAAGAACTTAAGAAACAGAATGACGCCCTCTTCATCTCGATCGGCGCCCATACGGATATGAAGCTCGGCATCGAGGGCGAGGACGCGGAAGGCGTCGTCTCCGCAGTCGAAATGCTGCGCGCGATCGGCGACAACGACTATCCGGATTTCAGCGGCCTCGATATCGTCGTCATCGGCGGCGGAAACGTGGCCATGGACGTGGCGCGCTCCGCCGTGAGGTGCCATGCGAAGACCGTGAACGTCGCATACAGACGCAGGAAGATCGACATGACCGCACTGCCGGAGGAAGTGGAAGGCGCCATCGCCGACGGCTGTGAGATCCTGGAAATGGATGCTCCCCTCCGGATTGAGAAGACTGCCGACGGCAAAGTGGCCGCCCTCTGGATTCAGCCCCAGATCGCGGGCCCGGTCAAATGGGGACGCCCGACGCCCGTCGCGGCTTCGGCTGAACCGGTCAGGATCCCCTGCGACATGGTTCTCGTGGCCATCGGCCAGGGCATCGACTCCGGCAAATTCGACGAGTTCGGACTGCCCACCAGACGCGGCAGAATCGGCGCTTCCGACGAGTGTGATATCAAAGGTTTCGACGGTATTTTCTCGGGCGGCGACTGCGTGACGGGTCCGGCCACCGTGATCCGCGCCATCGCGGCCGGCAAGACCGCTGCGGCAAACATTGACGAATATCTGGGCTTCCGCCATGAAATCACAACGGAGATCGAGTTCCCGGGCATCCGTTTCGACGACCACAAGCCGCTCGGACGTATTAACATGAAGGAGCGTCCGGCAGCCGAGAGAAGAAATGATTTCAAACTGATGGAATGTCCGATGAGCGACGAGGAGGCATGTCAGGAATCCGGCAGATGTCTCCACTGTGATCACTTCGGCTACGGGATCTTTAAGGGAGGCAGAGTGACAAAATGGTAAATGTGACAATCGACGGAAAAATGATACAGGTTCCGGAAGGGACCAAAATCCTCGACGCGGCTTTAGCGGCCGGCATCCAGATCCCGACGCTCTGCTATATGAAGGAGCTCAACGAGATCGGCGCCTGCAGGGTCTGCGTCGTGGAAGCGGAAGGCTATGACAGGCTCCTGACCGCCTGCAACAACAACGTGACGGACGGCATGGTCATCCGCACCAATTCGAAAAAGGCCCGCGATGCGAGAAAGACCAACGTGGAGCTGATTCTTTCCCAGCACAACTCCAACTGCGCGACCTGCGTGCGGAGCGGAAACTGTGCCCTGCAGAAAGTGGCAAACGATCTCAACATTCTCGAACTCCCTTATGAGAAGGATCTCCCGGAAAACACGAGTTCCAGGGAATTCCCGCTGATCAGGGACAACGACAAGTGTATTAAATGCATGCGCTGCATCCAGGTCTGCGACAAGATCCAGAACGGCGGCATCTGGGACGTCGTCAATACCGGCTCCCGGACCACCGTGGACGTGAGAGACGTCTACACTCTGGAGGACTCCAAGTGCGCGCTCTGCGGCCAGTGCATCACCCACTGTCCGGTCGGAGCTCTTCGCGAGCGTGATGACACGGACCGCGTCCTCGACGCCCTCGCCGACCCGGACAAAATCGTGGTCGCCCAGATTGCGCCCTCTATCAGGACCGCCTGGGGCGAGGCCTTCGGTCTCTCGCCGGAATTCGCCACTGTTAAGAGGCTCTGCTCTGCCTTCCGCATCATGGGCTTTGACTATGTGTTTGACACCAACTTCTCCGCCGACCTCACGATTATGGAGGAGGCGACGGAATTCCTGCACAAGGTAAAAAACGCCGAAAACGAGAAGTTCCCGATGTTCACCTCCTGCTGCCCGGGCTGGGTGAGATACTTAAAGGGTCATTTCCCGGAATTCACGGACCAGGTCTCCACGTCCAAGTCGCCGCAGCAGATGTTCGGCGCCATCACGAAGAGCTACTATGCGGAGCTCCTGCAGGTGGATCCGTATAAGATCTTCTGCGTGTCCGTCATGCCCTGCGTGGCCAAGAAGGCGGAATGCGCGTATCCGACCATGCAGGATGACCAGGGCAGCCCCGAGGTCGATGTGGTCCTGACAAACCGCGAGGTTGACAGGCTGATCCGCGCCGAGCATATCATCGCATCGAAGCTGGAGGAATCCGAGCTGGATATGCCGCTCGGCATCGGCAGCGGCGCGGGCAACATCTTCGGCGCGACCGGCGGCGTCATGGAGGCGGCGCTCCGCTCCGCATACTACTTCGTGACCGGCCAGAACCCGGATCCCGACGCCTTCAGTTCCGTGCGCGGCATGGACGGCTGGCGCGAATACAAATTTGATCTGGCCGGCAAAGAGCTGAAGATCGCCATCGTGAACGGTCTCGGCAATGCCGGAAAGCTTCTGACCATGCTGAAAGAGGGCCGCGTGCAGTACGACTTCGTCGAAGTCATGGCATGTCCGGGCGGATGTGTCGGCGGCGGCGGACAGCCGATCCACGAGGGCGAAGAATGGGCTGCACAGAGAGCACCGGTTCTGTATCAGCAGGACGCGGCAGACACGCTCCGCTTCAGCCACGAGAATCCGTCCATCAAGGCGGTCTACAAAGACTATCTGGGCGAGCCCATGAGCGAGCTGGCGGAGCACCTGCTCCACACAGACCAGCACGGGTGGGATATGCCCTGATTACCGCATACCTGCAGGAAAACAAAGAGCCGCTCAGGCGGCTCTTTTGCCATGCGGGTTCAGGATGTCTTCGCTTCCTTCAATGCCGCATTGACCGCTTCCTTAAATTCGTTATAGTTGATCGTCGCCCCGGAAATGGCGTCCACATCGTCGACATTGCCGCTCTGAATCAGCTGGCTCGCGTATTCGTCGCAGGCCGCCACCGCCTT
>CAYLPO010000220.1:0-3704 GCA_964385575.1 uncultured Lachnospiraceae bacterium
GTACTTCGATTATGACTCGAAGAAGTCCGGCGGTGTGACCATGTCGCACCTGCGCTTCGGCAAGAAGCCCATCAAGTCCACCTACCTCATTCATAAGGCGAACTTTGTGGCGTGCCATAATCCTTCGTATGTGCGCAAATATAACATGGTGCAGGAGCTCGTCGACGGCGGCACGTTCCTGCTGAACTGCGCCTGGACCGACGAGGAGCTCGAGCAGCAGCTGCCCGGTCAGGTGAAGGCGTTCATCGCGAACCATAACATTAAGTTCTACACCATCGACGGCGTGCGCATCGGCGTTGAGGTCGGCATGGGCCCGACCCGCATCAACACCATCCTGCAGTCCGCGTTCTTCACCCTGGCGAAGATCATCCCCGAAGAGGATGCCATCCGCCTGATGAAGGAAGCCGCCACCGCGACTTACGGCCGCAAGGGCGATGACGTCGTGGCCATGAACCACGCCGCCATCGACGAAGGCGCGAAGCAGATCCATGAGGTGAAGGTCCCCGAGAGCTGGAAGACCGCTGCCGACGAGGGTCTGAACACCGTCTGCGCGACCGAGGGCCGCGAGGATGTGAAGAAGTTCGTCAATGTCATTCAGGCTGCGGTCAATTCTCAGGAGGGCAACAACCTGCCTGTCTCCGCGTTCACCGACTACGTGAACGGTTCGACGCCTTCGGGTGCGGCTGCGTACGAGAAGCGCGGCATCGCGGTCAATGTCCCTGTGTGGAACCAGGCGAACTGCATTCAGTGTAACTTCTGCTCGTATGTCTGTCCTCACGCGGCGATCCGCCCCGTGGCCATGACGGCCGAAGAGGCCGCTGCGGCGCCTGCCGGCATGAGCATGAAGGATATGGTCGGTATGCCGGAGTATAAGTTCGGCATCGTCATCTCGAGCCTCGACTGCACCGGCTGCGGTTCCTGCGCGAACGTCTGCCCCGGTATGAAGGGAGAGAAGGCTCTGACCATGCAGCCTCTGGCGGAGAGCCTGGATCAGCAGGAGTACGCGAACTGGGCCAAGAAGCTGCCTGAGAAGACCGAGGTCATCGATAAGTTCAAGCCCACGACCGTAAAGGGCAGCCAGTTCAAACAGCCTCTGCTCGAGTATTCGGGCGCCTGCGCGGGCTGCGGCGAGACCCCTTACGCGAAGCTCGTCACCCAGCTGTTCGGCGATCACATGTACATCGCAAATGCTACGGGCTGCTCTTCGATCTGGGGCAACTCCTCGCCTTCGACGCCTTACACGGTGAACGCTGAGGGAAAGGGCCCGGCGTGGTCGAACTCCCTGTTCGAGGATGCTGCTGAGTACGGATACGGCATGCTGCTGGCGCAGGAGGCCATCCGCAGCGGCCTGAAGGATAAGGTTCAGACCGTCATCGAGAACACGGATAACGCCGAAGTGAAGGCTGCGGCGGAAGAGTGGATCGCTACTTATGCGAACGGTCCCGAGAATGCAGTCGCGACCGAGAAACTCGTGGCGGCCATCGGCGCCGAGGACTACAGCGGCTGCGAAGTGCGCACCACCATCATGGACCAGAAGGACTTCCTGGCGAAGAAGAGCCAGTGGATCTTCGGCGGTGACGGCTGGGCGTATGATATCGGCTTCGGCGGTCTGGATCATGTCATTGCTTCCGGCAAGGATATCAATATCATGGTCTTTGATACCGAGGTATACTCGAACACCGGCGGACAGTCTTCGAAGTCCACGCCTACCGGCGCCATCGCGCAGTTCGCTGCCGGCGGTAAGGACACGAAGAAGAAGGATCTGGCCAGCATTGCCATGAGCTACGGTTACGTCTACGTCGCGCAGATCGCGATGGGTGCGGACATGAACCAGGCCATCAAGGCCATCTCCGAGGCCGAGGCTTATCCGGGACCTTCGCTGATCATCGCGTACGCGCCTTGTATCAACCACGGCATCAAGAAGGGCATGTCCAAGGCCATGACCGAGGAGAAGCTCGCGGTCGAGTCCGGTTACTGGTATAACTTCCGCTTCGATCCGTCGAAGGCCGAAAAGGGCGAGGCTGCTTTCACGCTTGACTCGAAGGAGCCGAAGTTCGAGGGCTTCGAGGACTTCCTGAACGGTGAGGTTCGTTACAACTCCCTGGTCCGCCTGAATCCGGAGCGCGCTGCACAGCTGTTCGCGCTGAATGAACAGTATGCGAAGGATAAGTATGAGACGCTGAAGAAGTATGTGACGATGTACACGCCTGAGGCGTGAGTCACGAGCTTGTTAAGTGTTTTGACACAATGACATACTAAGCGAACGATAGGCAGTCGACGCCGGAGGCGCAAGTCTAGTCCGGTCGTTGGAGCACTGTCTGAGCAGGCTTCGTACACTGAAATGTTTCGGTTGTACGAAGCCTGCGAGTTTGCGGAGACGATCGGTATTAGACGACGCAGCGCCGACAAGGAGACAACGTGTTCGCGAGTATGTCATGTGTAAAAAGTTTCAGAAGGTAGTTGACATTGCCCTTTGGCAGTGGTAAATTACTACAGGTTCGAGCGAAAGCCCGAATAACATCCAAGCAGAGTTTCTCTCACCTCAGCGCGGGGAGCGTATGAGTGTTCATCAGGAAAGGCTTCCGTTTCAGGCGGTCTTTGCGTGCAGGTGGACGAAACTCGGAGAGTCGTCCATTTTTTGTTTGAGTTTTTGGTGAATGTGAGGTAACGAGCCATTAGCGAGATGATGATCAATGAGCAGATCAGAGCTGAGGAAGTGCGTCTTATCGGGGTGCACGGGGAACAGCTTGGGATCATGAGCGCACGCGAAGCCCAGAAAGTGGCGGATGAAGCGGAGCTGGATCTGGTCTGCGTATCGCCGAACGCGAAACCTCCGGTCTGTAAAATCATTGATTACGGAAAATTCCGTTATGAGATGGCCAGAAAGGAGAAGGACGCCCGGAAGAAGCAGAAGACCATCGAGGTCAAGGAAGTCCGGCTTTCGCCGAACATTGATACGAACGACCTGAATACAAAGGTCTCTGCAGCCAGGAAATTCATCTCAAAAGGGAATAAGGTGAAGGTCACGCTGCGGTTCCGCGGCCGTGAGATGAGTCATATGGCCCAGAGCAGACATATTCTGGATGATTTCGCTGCTGAGCTGGAAGACATTGCCGTTATCGACAAGCCCTCGAAGGTCGAGGGACGCAGTCTGGTGATGTTCCTTTCCGAGAAGAAAAAGTGACACGAAGGAGGATCAGTCATGCCTAAGATCAAAACGAAAAGAGCCGCTGCCAAGCGCTTCCATAAGACCGGCACCGGTAAGCTGAAGAGAATGAAGGCGAATAAGAGCCACATTCTGACGAAGAAGACCACGAAGCGTAAGAGAGGCCTCCGTAAGGCCACCATGACCTGTGATGCGAACGCGAAGGTCATGAAGAAGATTCTCCCTTACTGATCAGGCCGAAGGAGGTAATTTGACATGGCAAGAATTAAAGGTGGCTTGAACGCCAGAAAAAAGCATAACAAAGTTCTGAAGATGGCGAAGGGCTATCGCGGAGCACGCTCGAAGCAGTATCGTATCGCGAAGCAGTCCGTCATGCGCGCCCTGACCTCGTCCTACGCGGGTCGTAAGCAGAAGAAGCGTCAGTTCCGTCAGCTGTGGATCGCGCGTATTAACGCCGCGGCCCGTATCAACGGCCTGTCCTACAGCAAGTTCATGTACGGCCTGAAGCTGGCCGGCGTGGAGATGAACCGCAAGATGC
>CAYLPO010000221.1:0-3668 GCA_964385575.1 uncultured Lachnospiraceae bacterium
TTTGTCACGACGAACCGCAGGAAGGCCGCGTCCGAACCGCAGGATCGTCTGGCGTTTTATCTGGGATACGAGCCTGAGATCGATACCGGCGTGTTCGATGACGAGGAACCGCCGGAAACATTCGTGAAAACGAATACAAAACCGCTTGACGCAACCATCGAAGGAGTCACGGCCCCGGAAGAAGAGGAAGTGACGACCGTGGTAAATATGTCCACGGCGACCGAGGAGCTCCCGGCCATCAGTGCGGAGCAGATCGAAGAAGCTGCCGAAACGCTGCGGGGGTCCGCAGCAGATGTCGGAGAGTTGTTTGACGACGAGGAAGTGTAGCGAATGGAATTCCTTCAGAATTTTATTAATCTTCTGAATATCCCGCGCATCGGCGTCAAAGACGTGATCGAGATCATTGTGATCGCGATCGTCTTTTACCAGCTGATTTTGTGGATCCAGAGGACCAGAGCGTGGAGACTGCTCCGCGGCTTTCTGGTCCTGCTTGTGATCTATGTCCTGGTGAACCTTTTCCAGCTGAATACATTGACCTGGCTGCTGAATAAGACGTTGAGCGTCGGATTCATAGCATTGGTCGTCATCCTGCAGCCGGAGCTGCGCCGGATCCTGGAACAGCTGGGCTCCCGCGGCTTCTTTGCCGGCCTGTTTAATCTGGGCTTTTCGCACAGCGAGGGTGAGTTTACTGCCTCGGTCGTAAATGAGATCGTGCAGGCGTGCGAGCAGATGAGCGCGGCGCGTACCGGTGCGCTGATCGTGGTCGAGCGCGCGAATTCCATGAGTGAGATCGAACGCACCGGCATCAAGGTTGACGCTGTGGTAACCTCTGCGCTTTTATTGAATATCTTTGAACATAACACGCCGCTGCACGACGGCGCCGTCGTTCTCAGGGGCGACCGCGTCGCGGCTGCGACCTGTTATCTGCCGTTGTCGGACAACTCCGAGATCTCCAAGAATTTCGGTACCCGGCATCGTGCCGGCCTGGGCATGTCCGAGGTCAGTGACGCCTGGACGGTGATCGTCTCCGAGGAGACCGGACGGATCTCCATCGCACGGGAGGGCGCGCTTACCGACCGGCTCAGCTCCTCCGAACTCCGGGACGAGCTGATGAAGCTTGTAAAAGATCCGGAAAACCGCGGTTTGAAGTGGTATGCAAGGAGGCAGAAGGATGCAGGATAAGGGACCTTCGAGAAAACAGATTCTCGGTTTCAGAATCATTGCCGTCGTTGCTGCCATCCTGGTCTGGATCATGATCAAGAACACGGACGACCCGGTTACGAGCCGGCGCATCACGGGCATACCGATCACGTTTGAGAACACCGAGGTCTTTACCGATAACGGCTTGACGTATGATGTGGAGGGCAATATCACGACCGCCACGGTGATCGTCTATGCCCGCAGTTCGAATATCGACCGGATCTCGGCGGATGATTTTGAGGCGTCCGTGGACTTTAACAGGATCACGGATATCAATGGCGCCGTGGCCGTGGACGTGAGATACGTGGGAGACGAGCATCTTCTGGAGAATTATACCGTAGTAACGAACACGCTGCGGATCACATCGGAGAGCGTGACGACACAGGCCATGGACGTCCGCGTGACGACGGAAGGTATTCTGGCAGACGGGCTGTCGGTCGGTAATATCGAGATCGATCCCGCGACGGTCTATGTCAGCGGCCCGGTCTCCATTCTGAATTCCATCTATTCGGTCGGAGCGGTCGTGGATGTCACGGACGCGGTGGATCTGGTCGAGACGGATATCGAGCTGAATTTCTATGATATCCGGGGCCAGGAGATCGACCTGGGCAGCCTTTCGGATGAAGTCAGCGTCACGAACGGCACCGAGGAAGTGAGTACTGCGCATGTGCGGATCGAGATCCTCTCGGCAGCCGGCGCGACGCTCGAGTTCCGCGTGACTGGGGCCGATGCCGTGGCTGAGGGCTTCCGCTATGTCGGCGTGAGCGCGAGCCGGGATTCCATCGTGGTCCTGGGCAATGCGGAGACGGTCGCAGGGATCCATTCCATTACGATCAGTTCGCCGGAGCTGGATGTAACAGGTGTGAATTCGGATGTGGTCAAGCAGATCAACCTGAATGATTATCTGCCGACAGGTGTCCGGATCGACGGTGACACCATGGTTACGGTCACTTTGAACATTGAAGAACTGGTCACGAACACCTTCGAAATTGAGGCTGCCGATATCGCGGTCACGGGCACGGATCATGCGGCCTTTGAATATGAGGTCCTGGAAAATGCTTCGCTGAGCCTGGTCGGCATCGCGGATGAGCTGTCGGAACTGGACATCTCGGAAGTCAATGCGTCCGTGAATGTCGCGGGGCTCACGGCGGGTGAGCATAGCGTTCCGGTAGAGCTGATATTGCCCGAGGGGATCGAGGAAGAAGAGGCCGTTTCCGTGACGGTTCGGATCACGGAGCGGGAGACTGCGGCGGAGAGCGGCGGAGACGGTTCTGCGGCAGGCTGATCGCGCAGCTGAAAGACCGCGGAAGCAGACTGTAAAATCACGACGGAAGGGTATTTTGTTGGAAACACATCTGTCTTTGGTCATACCGGCCTGGAATGAGGAGGCCTGCATTTGTAACAATGCTTTGGCGGCGTCTGAAAAGATCGCCGCTTTTTGCAGTGACTATGAAATTCTGATCGTGGACGACGGGAGCAGCGACCGGACGCAGGAAGAGGCGTTTCGCGCGGCGGAGGCGGATCCGCATATCCGGCTGATCGCGGAAAACGGACACGGCGGCAAGGGGCGGGCGCTCTGCGTGGGCGCGGCCTTTGCGCAGGGAAAGTATATCGCATTCTGCGATGCGGATCTGGATTTGGATCCGTCGGATCTGAAACGTTTCCTTGCGGTCATGAAGCGGGAAAGAGCCGGCGCGGTGATAGCCAGTAAACTCCATCCGGACTCTCATGTCGAGGCGCCGCTGCTGCGCAGGATCTGGAGCCGCGGCTATGCTGCGCTTCTGAAAGTGCTGCTGCAGGTCCCCGTGCGTGATACGCAGACGGGTCTGAAGCTGTTTCGCGGAGATGCCATGAAGGCGGTCTGCGCGCAGATGTGTGAGCGCGGATTTGCGTTCGATGCGGAGATGCTGTGTCTGGTCCATGCCCGCGGATTGAAGATCGTGAGCTTACCAGTAGACGTCACATTTACGCGCGGCGGCGCGGGGCGGATCGGCATGCGCGATGTGCTGCGCATGTTCCGGGACACGCTGGAGATCTTTGCAAGGCTTCGCCTGTCGGATTATTATAGGAAGAACCCGGTAAATACTGAGACTGCGGCAGCCGTGGCGAGGGCGGTGGAGATCCGTCCGGCTTAAGGCTTACGGGGCGGGTTACGGCATTTTGCATTGCCCGAAAAATCCCTTGACGTTTGCATACCCCCTGTGATATAGTCACATAGCTTGGCGGCAAGCTCTTTTTTTTCGTCTGGAATTTTTCCGTCGGGCATCCGAATTTGAGAACATTTTTAATACCACACGGAGGTTTGATCATGGCCGGTAGTAAGAGAACGAGAGTGACGCTTGAGTGCACCGAGTGCAAGCAGCGCAACTACACCACCACGAAGGATAAGAAGACCCATCCTGAGCGTATGGAAACGAAGAAGTACTGCAGATTCTGCCGTACCCACACCATGCATAAGGAGACCAGAT
>CAYLPO010000222.1:0-2109 GCA_964385575.1 uncultured Lachnospiraceae bacterium
AAGTCTCGGACGGGGTCATCGGTGTAGTACATTCCTTTTCCTCCTTTACCAGGCGTTCCAGATATGCCTGGTCGGTTCCCGGGAACAGCGCTGCAGCCGCTCCGTTTTTGACCATCCGTTCCAGCTTGCCGTCCCATTTCGCCTGCTTCATGATCGCGCTCCGGAGAGCGTTCACGTTCGAGGCTGTAGCTGACACCTTGCAGTCCCAGCAGAACTTCTGGCGCGGACCTTTCGGCTCGTACTCCTTCCCGCAGATCTCACAGATCTTCGGTGCATACGTTCTACCCCCCCCCCATACGAATCACGCTCCTTCATATTCAGCCTCCTCAATAGCCGATGTAATGGTCGCCGTGCTGGTAGGCAAAGACGCCGTTGCTGCAGGTGTACCTCGAGAAATAGATCCCGTTCGTGTCGTAGGGATCCCCGCTCAGCGCAAGCCTGGCCGCCTCGTAGCACTCCGGCGTCGCGTTATAGAAGCCCCGGTCGAGTCTGCCGTTCGCCACGACCTCGAATTGTCCCGGCTGGTAGATGACCGCGCTGATCGACGACGGCCACTCCGGGTGACGGTCAGAAGCGCGATTACAGACACAATCGGCGACGATACGCATGCCGATGAAGTCCTGGTCGCCGGCCTCACTCCAGACCAGCGCCGCCAGAAGGTCGAGATCGCTCTGCGTGTAGACCGCTGCAACAGCCTCAGTTCCAACCTCATCCTCCAATACAGCTTCCTGCACAGCCTCATAATCCGCTCCCGCTCTCATGTCCATGAGCTCAGCCCGATCCATCGTCTGCAGCGCCTCATACACCGGAGTGTGCACTCCGTCCCGGACCGTCTGGGCCTTTACCCGGAGGCCGAAGAACAGCATGCTTGCGAACACTGCCGCACCCAGTCCGGTGACCATGAGGCTGATCTTCAGTTCATGTAAAAACCGTCTTCTCATGACGCCTCCTCCTTCTGTTTCTCGAGCTCTCGCTTAACGGCCTCGTATACCGCCATGGCCAGATAAGTCATATCCATAAGCCCTCCTCTCAGATGTACCTCAGGATGTCCCGGATCATGGCGATCCCGCTGTCTGCGGTCACATTTATGGTCTTCTGCGCCCGGGCATCACCGCCCCAGACGGCCGTGACCAGCTCGTCGTAATACTGATCATTCACTCTCTTCTGGTAGACCAGTTCGACCAGATCATGGTGTTCTCTGGTGAGCTGCAGCGTGTACAGCAGCGCGTCACAGATGGCCTGTTTGTCTTCGTTCATGCTTCTTCCTCCTCGTAGGGTGCCGGGAGCGGCATCCATGCCGTGACGTTTGCCATGCTTCCGGATCCGTGCCATGAGCCGTTCATGTAATAGGCTCTGTTGACGGATCTGACGCCCTTCTTGGTCATAGCCGTGACCAGCATCATGTCCTCCGTCTCCGGCAGCCGTTCCGTCACCGGGATCCAGCCGTCCGGGGTGTTGACCGCCTTCTCGATCCATGCGAGCTCCAGACCCTTGCCGATGGCCTTGCGGTTGTACTCCTTCACCAGCTCATCCATGACGGCCTTACGGCTGACCATGTCGTTCCTCATGCCTCCTCCTTCTCTTCCGTCAGGAAGTACTCGATGCTGACTCCGAAGTAGTCTGCGACCTTCTTCAGGTTGATCGCCGACGGAGAGCCGCACAGCCACCCTTTAATGGTGGCATTGCCCAGACCGCATTCGCGTTCAACAGCTGCAATGCTGACGCCTCGCTCGTCGGCTAATCGTTTAACGTTTTCGTAGATCAATTTGTCCTCCTTTCTAAAAAGAGGCTAGAGAAATATCTATTGAAAAATCTAAGAATATACCCTAATATGGAAATGTCCGTAACCTTATAGAGTAGATATCGTAGAGTTTTCTCTAGCCCCTAGCCTAAGAATATAGAGATTTCTCTATGATGTCAAGCGCATTCTGTAGATTTTTCTCTATTTTCTGGGGAGGTGAGTGTTTTGTACGGTGTTGAATTGATTAGAGCTGTATGCAAAGAAAAGAAGGTACCCATTGCGAGGTTGGAAAGGGAACTTGGTTATGCGAATGGATACCTCAATCCGAAATTAAAAAAGATACCTTATGATCGAGCAGTGCAGATCGC
>CAYLPO010000222.1:2119-3666 GCA_964385575.1 uncultured Lachnospiraceae bacterium
GACCAGCTCATCGTCAAACGGTCGCACCAGCTTATAGATCTTGGCGTGATCCTCACTTGTGCAGTTCGTAAAGCGGATCTTGACGTCACTCGCTGATGGATGAACCAAATTCTGGGAGTTGAAGCTGCCCCGGAGGACCACGAAGGCCTCAAGCCCTATTACCTCGACCCCGAAGCCGCCGAGATGGCGCAGGAGCTCTTCGAGAACCCCGACATGCGCGTCCTCTTCGACGCCGCCAGAGACATCACCCCAGATCAGCTCAAGGCCGTTGGCAACATGGTCGAGGCTATGCGCAAAAAGGAAGAAGGCGATTTCGACGAGCCCTGCTGACAGAGGTGTTTTTCGGACATCATTGAAAATATTCTGGGATCACCCGAAGGAGGTGAGACCATGGATTACACAAATGTCATCATTACCGACTTTCCGGATGGATCCGCTCGCGAGGTCGTGACGGAAAACCCAGACGGCGGGCACACTGTCCTGCTGAATGCCAGGCTGACACACGAGGCGCAGCTGCTGGCGTATGATCATGCCGTGAGGCACATCGAGCACGATGACTTCCGGAAGGAGGATGTGCAGGAGATCGAGGCGGAGGGGCATCGCTAATTAACATTTTTGATAATTAAACCGCAACATGTGTGTTCTAATTTCATTTTTTGGGTATAATTCATAATTAGAATATCGTTTTTGAATGTAATTATGAGAAAAGGAAGTTAGAAATGAAATACCAAAATCGAGCAGGCGCATTTGTCCAACAGCCTTCGGGCTATAAATCATTTGTTCCGGCAGAACTACCGCCAAACCCGCCAATTGTTTTTGACAGCGAAATGATCATGTCGTTGTCCGAAGCCGGGCGGTTGTTGGGCGTGCTCGATGGAATAACACAGACCCTACCCAATCCTGGGTTGTTTGTTGCAATGTATGTGAGAAAGGAAGCTGTCCTCAGCTCTCAGATCGAAGGCACACAAGCATCTTTGTCTGACCTATTCGGAGTAGATGAAAATAGTGAAAAGAAGGTGGACATTGGAGAGATCGTCAACTATGTGAGAGCTATGGGTTATGGCCTTTCCCGTATTGAAGAACTGCCGCTTTCGCTCAGACTCATACGAGAAATCCATCAGGAGTTATTAAGAGATGGCAGGGGAAGCACTCGAAACCCGGGAGAGTTCAGGGCTTCTCAGAACTGGATCGGCCCGCAAGGATGTAATCTTCACACTGCAACGTTTGTTCCTCCCGCAGTTCCTGATATGAAAGAGGCTTTGGGAGCACTGGAAAAGTATATGCACTCGGAAGATGACATCCCGCCACTGATAAAAATTGCCTTGATACATGCTCAGTTTGAAACCATACATCCATTCTTGGATGGAAACGGAAGAATGGGCCGGTTGTTGATCACGTTTTGGTTGTGCCAGAAAAAGATCCTGTCTCAGCCGTTGCTGTACCTGAGCTATTATTTCAAAAAGAATCGATCTGAGTATTATGATCTCCTGATGCTCCGTACAAGAATGACCGCTCCGTTTCCGGCACGGCTGCTGCAGGTTTCTCCG
>CAYLPO010000223.1:0-3657 GCA_964385575.1 uncultured Lachnospiraceae bacterium
CACTGGCCATGCCCAGACGCAGGTCATAGGTGGCATCCGGGGTATTCAGGGCAAAACAGTCCGCGTCCAGATCCCTCGGTGATATTTCCAGCATCGGGTGGGATTCCTTCAGCGTGGACGTGATGTTTTTGGAGTCCCGGCGCTTGATGACGAAGGCGCGATAGGCTTGCGCGGCGAGGAATTCCTGATAGATCTTCAGCTGTTCATCGCTCATCAGCTGTTCGGCCTTGCTCTTGGTGGTGCCGTCGAGGATCGTCTGGGCACCGCTGTTCTTCATCTTCTCAATGGCGGCCATCAGGTCCCGACCGGCCTCCTTCATCTGGCGACGGGTCAGTTCATGGGCGACTGCCTGCGCACCGGGTTCGGATTCCTGCCAGTAATGGTCGCTGTAGCGGATAAAGTGGGTCGCCGGGGAGTAACGCAGCTCCTTGGAGAAGAATTTGGACAGCACCTCGGCCTGCCCGACATCGGAATAATCCTCCGGCTTATAACTGGTGGGATCATTGTAGACGTCTGGGGGCACATAGCCGTCCTGCTGCCGGATACGAGCGAAGAACCGCTGAGCGCTGTGCCAGATGGTGGACAGCTCCAGCGATTCCAACGGCGGGACGCATTTTGCCGCCTCGTCCAGAAATGCCTGGTAGGCTTCTTCCGTATCGCCGTACTTCTTGATGACCCGACCGGCGAAACGGGACATGGTAGCGTTACGGCTGCCTTCCGGGATGATCGTGTTGCCGTCGTACTGGCCGTCCGGCATGCCATCGTCGAAGGCGTCCTCCTCCAGAAACTCCGTCAGGTTCATGCGGCCCGGATACAAAGCGACATCCGCCGTGCTGGTTCCGAAGAAGAAGCGGGCGGCGTCAAGCGCCTTGGTGTCGAAGTACGGGAAGATGGAATTGACCAGCTTCTTCATATCGCTGTAGAGGGCGGCGTCGGTCACATAGTCAATGGGAAACAGAACATGGAACTTGGGTCTGGCAGGCTTTCCGTTTTTCTCCCGCATATTGAAGCGGCTGTAGTGGATGGCGAAGGTCACGCCGGGGAAAGCCTCCATGACGTCCTCCGGCGTCTTCCAACCGGCTGGGTCTTCGGTGTGGTCGTTATCACAGTCCACCGGCAGGCAGTCGCTGCCGATGAAGTTATCGCCGTTGCGGTAATTATTCCGGTATTCCGCGCACACATAGTCGTGACAGATGCCGTCCTTCAGACTGGCCTCGTCCAGAATGACGTGCTTGTGCGGATAGGAGCAGTTACCGGGGTTGCCAGTGACGTCGGCGCTATAGATCGTGAACATCAGTCGTACACCTCCTGCGATTCTTCCTCCAGCACCTTGGTGATGAACTTCAAAGCGCGGATCGTGGTCTCCAGTTCACAGTCGCCGCCGAGAAATACCTCGAAGCCTCTGCAGCCATACCTGTCGACATAGGTGTTTACCTTCATGTCCGTGCTGCCTTCATCCTGAATGCGGAAATAGGTGCGTCCGCCGTGACCGGTGTCGCCTCCCATGAAACCGGTGGTCCCAGCCTCTACTTCGAGGATGTTGGCGCTGACCACATCGCGGGTATAAGTCGTGATCTCTGTGCCGTCCGGCAGCATACGGCGTTTTTCCTTGATTTCGTACATAGTCTCAAACCTCCTGACAGTCTTCGGTGAAGTAGCGCAAGCGGTAGTTCTTCCACTTGGCGCGGTTGATCTCTGTTTGCATGCCCGCAGATATGCGGCTGCCGAATACCCAGATCTCCGAGCACTTGCTCATGAGGGCGTTCCCGAAGAACAGTCCAAGCTCACGCTCGTCCGGATCGGCATCATTCAGAAACTGCGGGAACAGCAGGTGCGGCGCGATGGGGATGTAACCGGCCTCGACGGCAAAACGGCTGTAGCGCCTTGCGGCCTCGGTGTTGGCTGCGATGTCTCCGGCATAGGGAGAGCAGATATACACGATGGGCCGGAATGCGCGAAGGGAGCGCTGCTCCTGTTCAATCGCCGTCAGGGCGTCGTGTGCGGTCAGGTCCAGATAACCTTCGCTGTTGTACTTGCTGATCGTCACTGTGCGATCCTCCTTTCCGGGCGGACATAGAAAAAGGCGTCCACCTCTAACTTCCACTGGAGATGAACGCCTGATTTGAGCGGGCAAAAATCAATCTTTTTTGTAAAAGGATGTGGCATAGCCGTCAGCCCTGAGCAGCAAGCCCTTTGCCCACGGAGGGGTCCGGCCCATCTGCTCACACACGGCATCCAGCGACATCCGGGGATCGGCCTCGATGACCAGTTCGTCGTGGATGTGCATAACAATGCTGCAACACCGGAGCGTCTTCATGGCGTGGCAGAGAATATCGCGGGCAGTGGCCTGCACGATGTTTTCCACGAATTTCGGGCCGTAGGAATCCAGCCGCTCCCATTTCTTTGTTGCACCGACTCCTTCGTAGGTGATGCATTCGCCGCCGAATTTGTTCGTGCCGACCTTAGGCTTCACGTAGGCAAGGTTCCTTCCGGATGGCAGCGTGATAAACAGCATGCCGCTCCGGCAGGAGAAGGTCAGTCCGTAGCTGCTGGTCGTGTGCTTATACCGTACAGCCTCCATGACGGCCCGATCCACGTCCCACCAGAACTTCACGATGTTCGGATTCGACTGCCGCCATGCATCCACCAGCGGCGGGAGCTCGTCTTCGGTCAGGCCCATCTCGATGGCACCCATCGCCTTCAGAGCTCCGACCGAGCCGCCGTAACCGAGCGCCAATTCCGCGATTTTGCCTTTTTGCCGGAGGTGGCCGTTGATCCCGTGCTTCTCGACCGGGACCTTGAACATCTGGCTGGCGCTGGCGCAGTAAATGTCGCCGCCTTTCTCGAAGACCTTCTGCCGCCAGACCTCTCCGGCGTACCAGGCGATGACGCGGGCCTCAATGGCTGAGAAGTCCGCCACCAGAAACTGTGTACCGTCCTTGGGTATGAATGCCGTCCGGATCAGCTGTGACAGCGTATCCGGCACATCCTCATACAGGAACTCTACCGCATCGAAGTCACCGGCGCGGACGAGAGCACGGGCCTCGGCCAGATCCGGGAGGTGATTCTGAGGCAGGTTTTGCAGCTGGATATTCCGTCCGGAGAACCGGCCTGTACGGGCAGCGCCGAAAAACTGGAACATCCCACGGGCACGGTTGTCCGAGCAGACGGTATTCTCCATCGCCTGGTATTTTCGCACGGAGGACTTGGCCAGCTGCTGCCGCAGGGACAGGACCTCCCGGAGTTCTTCCGGCGCGTCTTTCAAAAGCTCGGCTACAACCTTCTTGTCGAGGGATTCGGTCTCCATTCCGTTGTCAGAGAGCCACTGCTTCATCTGCTGGACGCTGTTCGGGTTTTCCAGCGCGGTGATACGCTTCATCGCCGTGGTCAACTCGCGCCGGGACCGGGTATCCATTTCAATGGCGGCATGAACCAGTTCCATGTCCAGCCGGACGCCACGGTCGTTGATTTCCTGATCGATGTGATATTCCTCCCAGACCTGATCCGGGACCGGGAACTTGGCCAGTTTCTGCTGGATGCCCATCTCGGTTTCTACGTCGCGGAGGTTATAGCGTTTGAAGGCTTCCCATTTATCCGGGGCGTGGAAGGGGCGGTTCCGGGTGCGCTGACCGTTGGTCTTCGTCGGAGCGCAGGGCT
>CAYLPO010000224.1:0-3652 GCA_964385575.1 uncultured Lachnospiraceae bacterium
CCATATAGAACTCGGTGACCAGCTTATAGCGGGCCAGGTCGATCTTCGGCTTCGTCGTGCGGTATTTCTGACGGATCCGCGCGATACGATCGGTTACAGGTACTTTTTCGTACATAATCAACACACTCCTTTGCAAAAGTTTGATAGCGTATTTGGATGGGACAATGAAGTCACCGATACATATTATATACACAGTTTCTGAAAATAGATTCGAAAAGGATTCCTATTTTCATAGCGGAGAATAGGGATTTTTGACAATGCTGCGATGTACGACCGGATGCGCGTTCTTGCGGTACCCGGAATTGTAAGAAACGGAAATGAATGGTAAAATAATACGGCAGAATTATCTGCGGCACCTGCCGCGGATCCAACAGGAGGGATGATCTATGCGTATTTGTATCTTCGGTGCCGCTAGCGACCGCATCGATAACCTTTATATTACGGAAACGGAACGCCTGACCCGCGCTTTGGGCAATGCCGGCCACGGCATGGTCTTCGGCGGCGGCGCGACGGGCCTGATGGGTGCGGCAGCGCGCGGCATGAAGGACGCGGGCGGAGAGATCATCGGAGTTACGCCGACGTTCTTCCGGGAGGTCGATGTCGAACTGCTCTACAAGGGCTGCACCGCCATGATCTGGACCGATACCATGCGCGACCGGAAGGCGGTCATGGAGGAGAAGAGCGATGCCTTCATCGTCACCCCCGGCGGGATCGGTACCTTTGAAGAATTGTTCGAGATCCTGACCTCGAAGCAGCTCGGCAGACACGGAAAGCCCATCATCTTTTATAATGTGGCGGACTACTTCAAGGCGTTCAATGTCCTGATGGAGAACGGCATTAACCAGGGGTTCATCCGCTCGGATTGCCGCGAACTGTACATGTTCTCGGATGATCCCGAGGAGATCATTGCGTACCTGGAGCATTACGAATTCGACGATTCGAAGATCTATAAGAACTGACGGATGATCCCGGCCGCAAGGAGGCCGCCTGTAATGAGGAGACTGCCTGATGGACTGTGCGAAAGCAGGACAACTGATCAACGCCTTTATCCGCGAGGAACTGGACTATAAGCAGACTCCGGATTTTCTGGAGCATATCCGCACCTGCCCGAAGTGCTACGACGACCTGGAGATGAATTACCTGATCCACACGGCATTGAACGAGCTGGAGGGCGCGAATGCCGATTACTCGCTGGGAGACGCCATGAATAAGGCGCTCCGCCGCGCGGAAGTGAAGCACCGCAGGAAGACCAGAACGCGCGTTGCGGCCTATGTGATCATTACGATCGTGATCTGGGTGGCCGCGTTTGCGGTCCTGCATCTGGTCCGTGACGGCGTGTTCGGATCATTTCTGTAAACAGAAGGAGAATGACATTGGAGAAAGTCCTGCTGATCGACGGCCACAGTATCGTAAACCGCGCGTTTTACGGAGTACCCTACCTGAGCGATTCGAAGGGGCGCCCCACGAACGCGGTCTATGGCTTCCTGAATATCCTGTTTAAACTTCTGGATGACGAGCGGCCCGCTTTTCTGGCGGTCGCTTTTGACGTACGGCAAAAGACGTTCCGTCATGAGATGTATCCGGAGTATAAGGGAACACGCAAACCCATGCCCCCCGAACTTCACGAACAGGTGGAGATGGTCCGTGAACTTCTTCGCGCCATGGGGGTGACGGTCATGGAACTGCCGGGGTACGAGGCGGACGATGTGATCGGGACCATGGCGGAGCGGGAGAAAGCCGCGGGGCGTGTCGTGACCATTGTCTCCGGTGACCGCGACCTGCTGCAGCTGGCGGATGAGGAGACCTGTGTGAAGATCCCTTCGACCAGCCGCGGTCAGACGACTGTGAAGGATTATTATCCGGCGGACGTAAAAGAAAAATTTGGGGTTACGCCGAAAGAATTCATTGATGTGAAAGCGCTGATGGGAGACAGCTCGGACAATATCACGGGCGTTCCCGGTATCGGCGAGAAGGGCGCCACCGCCGTCATCGCGCAGTGGCATTCCATCGAGAACGCCTATGCGCATATTGAAGAAGTCGAGCCGAAGCGGACCAGGGAAGCATTGCGGGCAGGATGGGAGTCTGCACAGTTCTCGAAGAAACTGGTCACGATCGTGACAGACGCCCCGGTCGACCCGGCCTGGCAGGACTGTCCGGTGGGTGTTCTTTATACGCCGGAAGCATATGAGCTCGTGAAAGGGTATGGCCTGAAGACCGTCTCGGCGCGGTTTGCCGCCGGCATGGAGGCGGCCGCGAAGACGGCGGGAGGCACCGGCTCCGAAAACGGTCCCGCGGGCGGTGATGCCGGGATGCAGACGGAGCGGGAACTGATCCCCGCTGCGGGTGATGCGCTGGAGAAGGCACTGGATGAGGCCCTTCGGGCTCCGGTATGCGGCCTGGCCCCGGCTTTTGTCCCCGCTAATTATGCGAACGGGCGGGAGGAGGAGCTGCAGGCACTGTTTTTCACGGCTGACGGTTTCAGAATCTGGCTTGCGGAAGACCCGGCAGACGCGGAGCGGGCGGCAGTCTGCCTCCTGCAGAGGGCTCCCTGTGCCGGTGTGTTCGGCCTGAAACGTCTGCTGCGCGCGCTGCCGGAGGAGGCAGGGGCGCGGATCGCGGCATTGCCCGTGGATGCGGGATATATGACCGGAAAGGAGGATCCGGACGGAGAGGCGTTGCCTCCGGTGATCGACCTCTCGGTCGCTGCTTATCTGCTGAATCCCATCAAGAACAGTTACGAAGCGGACGATGCGGCTGCGGATATCCTCGGGGAAACGATTCCCTCACAGCAGGAACGTGTGGGACGGAAAGATCCGCATGCGCTGCTCGCGGAAAGCTGTGAAGACGACGGCATGCTCCTTGCGCCGGCCCGGGAAGAGCCGGAGACTTCCGGTGCGCGGGAGTGGTTCTGCGACCGCGCGTCGGTCGCCTGCAGAGCGGCGGCCCCGGCGTTTGAACAGTTAAAAGAAGCCGGGGAAGCGCGGCTCTACACGCGGATCGAGCTTCCGCTGATCCTCACGCTGGCACGCATGGAGTCGGAAGGCATCCGTGCAAACCGCGAGGAACTGGCGGAATACGCAGAGATGCTGGACGGACGGATCCGTGCGGTCGAGGCGGAGATCTATGAGATGGCCGGCGGTATTCCGTTCAACATCAACTCCCCGAAGCAGCTCGGCGAGATCCTCTTCGAACGCATGGGGATCCCCGGAGGAAAGAAGACGAAGACCGGCTGGTCCACCGCTGCGGACGTGTTGGAGAAACTGGCGCCGGACTGGCCCATCATCGATAAGATCCTGGAATTCCGTACCTGTTCGAAACTGAAGTCCACCTATGCGGAGGGGCTTGCGGCGTTTATCTGCCCGGATGGGAGGATCCGCTCGAAGTTCCACCAGACCGTCACGGCGACCGGGCGCCTTTCCAGTTCCGATCCGAACCTGCAGAATATCCCGGTGCGGATCGAGCTCGGCAGACAGATCCGGAAGGTGTTTGCCGCTGCGGACGGCTGCCTGTTCGCGGACGCGGACTATTCGCAGATCGAGCTGCGCGTGCTGGCGCATCTGTCCGGAGATGCAAATCTGATCGAGGCGTATAACCAGGCGCAGGACATCCATGCGATCACGGCCTCGCGGGTCTTCCACGTCCCGCTTGAGGA
>CAYLPO010000225.1:0-3633 GCA_964385575.1 uncultured Lachnospiraceae bacterium
CTACTCAGTCTTCATTAACGCCAGGCTCAGCACGAACAAACAGCGCGAAGCATATCTGCATGCGCTCCGGCACATTTATCAGGATGATTTTTCCTGCGCGGATGCAGACGATGTTGAAAGCAGAATGTAAATAATATCAGGTATAACAGGATGCAGCGGGATCAGAAGATCCCGCTGCTTTTTTCAGTGTTTTCAGACAGATATTTCCGCATTCAGAAGATCCGGTTCTCCGCTCTTTGGTGTCCGTACATTTCTTCAAGCTCTGCCTTGTGATACAGATATCCGAGATCATCGAAATACTTTGCGCCGACCGGACAACGTTTCTCGCAGGCACAGCACTTGATACAGGTGCCCGGAACCGATGACACGTCAGCCGGATCGATCGCGCCCATAGGGCAGATCGACGCGCACAGGCCGCACCGCACGCATTTCTCCGGATCCGTCTTCGGCTTAACTTTCAGGATATTGATGGGAACTCCGTTCCGATCACGAGGCATGTAATAAGGGCGAACCGGTTCATGGCCTTCAACCGCCACCGGAAGGTATTCCCCGTCTTCCTTTCCGGATACAGCTTTTGAGATCCGTTCCACAGCGATTATCGCCAGACGCCTCGCATCCGTCAGATCCGTTTCGTCCGGCCTGCCTGCTCCCAGAACCCGTGAAAACGCATGCTCTCCCACGAACGCCCCTGCGGCAAAAGGCCGAAAACCGTTCCCGGACAGCACATTTCGCAGTTCGATCAGCGCATCATCGAAATTCCGGTTTCCGTAGAGACACACCGGCACTGCCAAAGTATTTTCCCCGCGCACACGTCTCTGTAAAAACGGCAGCAGCAGGTTCGGCACCCGGCCGGCATAAACCGGAAGTCCGAACACGACCAGCTCCTCCGGATCGAATAGATAGTCCCGGTCCCGGCTTTCGGGGAGGTTGAAACTCAGCGACCGATATTCTGCGCCCAGTTCTTCCGCGACCGTCTCCGCGACCGTCTCTCAGATCTTTTTCGTGGTCCCGGTCGCGCTGAACCAGAAGGCGGTTACTGTCTTAAGCTGTTTATCTTCTTCCTTCATATGATTCATAGTCCTCTCCCAGCATTTCCTTCAGGAAGCGCGACGGTGACGGGCTGTGCGCGTGAAGTCTGCGCACATAGGACAGCCGCAGACATTCTTTGGCCCGCGTCACAGCGACATACAGAAGCCGCCTTTCTTCCTCCAACGCTTCCCGGCCCTTCGCGCTGCTGTGCGGGATCACCCCTTCATTCAGCGAGGGGAGGTAGACGGTGCGAAATTCCAGTCCTTTGGCCGCATGCATCGTCATGACCCGCACGGCACAGTCATTGCCCTCTTCCGACTGGAAGATATCCGCCTGTTTGTTTTCGCTCTTTTCATGCGTTTTCTTCTCAGGAATCCACTTCCGCGTCAGCATTTCTGCTCGGGAAAATGTGATTCCTTCCTTCGCACAAAGTTTCCGAAGCCGCAGCTCATACCCGACCGCACGAAGAAGATACAGGGCAAATGCCTCTCCCCGCAGCGTCCCCAGGACCCGCATGTCTCGGATAAACTTCCTTGCTCTGCGAAACAACGCAGGGTCTTTCGAAAAACACGCTTCCCAAGCCTCAGGATCTACCATCTCACCGAATGACCCGGACGCATAGAGCGGGCTGTCCTGCAAAGAAAGCGCATTCTGCAGTTCTGCGGGCTGCAGGGCACCATAACGCCGCAGACAGTCTGCCAGATGATAAAACAGCTCGAGCTCCGCTGAGATCACCCCTTCAACCCCGCGATAAGGATCTTCCGTGCACTGATACGGGATCCCGCGCTCCGAAAACGCGCGGAGAAATGCGCGGAGCTGTCCGCGTGTTCTGCATAAAACCGCAGTCTCCGAAAGGTCATCCCCTTCATTTTTCGCGATCAGAATCTCGGCGGCGACCGCATCTGCCTCCGACTGTTCATTTCGAAATATACGAAGCCACACTGCAGATCGCCCGGGATCCTGCCGATATGCGCGGATATGCTTCCGGAACCTTTCCCGATTCCGGCTGATCAAGCGCCCTGCGAGCCGTGTGATCTCCGGCACGGAACGGTAATTCACGCTCAGCACGATGATCTTTATATCATGTTTTTTTCCGGTGATCTCAGCGATCCCGGCCATATTTCGCGGATGTGCCCCGCGAAAACCATAGATCGACTGGTCATCATCCCCGACCACAAACAACTCTGCCGAATCTCCGGCAAGCATGGCCGCCAGCCAAAGCTGCGCGCGGCTCATATCCTGAGCTTCATCTACCATGATGTAACGGCATCGCGACTGCCATTTGCGCAATGCTGCGGGATCACGCTGAAACAGGTCCACACATCCGCGGATCATATCCGGAAAATCGATCATGCCGGTATTTCGCAATTCTGTGCGGAAACGTAACGCCAGATGCCGGATATCCGCATCATTCGACACCGGATCTTTAGCATCGATCGATACCGGATCTCGAGCATCGATCTGTGACTCCGTCATCTGTTTCGCGTCTGCCTCCAGAATCTGTCGAACAAGGCGGGTCCTTTCCTGTCCGTCCAGGTCCGGATATTCATTCCGAACGATCTGCTCCGCAACCTTACGCTTCTGCGCAGCGTCAGCCGGAGCGCGGTTTTCGCAAACTCCCTCTTCTTTCAAAATATGATAGCACAACGCATGAAACGTGGAAAACGTCACACCTTTAAGTGCATCCTCAGAGGAATCTGTCTCCCGCGGCGGACGAGACACTTCCGAAAGAGCCTGATACCGCGCGCTCATCTCCGCCGCCGCTGACCGCGTAAAAGTTAATACCAGAATCTGTTCGGGCGGGACTCCGTTTCGCGCCAGACAGACCGCACGGTTTACGACTACAGCGGTCTTTCCGGAACCGGGTCCGGCCAGCACCAGACAAGGGCCGCCCCTTTGAAGGATGGCCGCCTTCTGTTCCTCATTCCAGATCATAAAAAAGATCCCGTTTACAGTTCTCTGCAAACGGGATGATAACATAAATTATGGACAGGGTCAAATATCGGGCCGTAGTCATTGCCCGCAGCGATCCGTAAGGGATACTGCGGTTCCTGCCGTTTCAGCGGTTCGACTTCTCACAGAGCTCCAGCAGCTCTTCCCAGCGTGCGTCGACGTCTGCCTGAATCTCCGCGATCAGATGCTCGTTCTCGGGTTTGAACAGATGTTTGAACCGTCCCTGCATCCGCAGATACTCTTCCACCGGCTGTTTATAACCGGGCCGGTAATTCAGGATCCACTCACCGCGAATAACCTCAAACAGCGGCCACACACAGGTCTCGACTGCCGCCTTGCAGATCTCGCCGATCTGCGACGCTTCATAGCGCCATCCGCGCGGACAGGGCGACATGACGTTCAGGAATGCCGGACCTTTTGTATAGATGGCCCGTTCCGCCTTCGTGTGCAGGTCACGCAGATTCGAGATGAACGTGGTCTGTGCCACATAAGGAATGTGATGTGCAGCCATGATCTTCGTCAGATCTTTCTTATACTGCTGCTTTCCTTCGCTCTCGGGGCCGACCGCCGTCGTGGTCGTGTCCGCATACTTCGGCGTCGAGGAAGAACGCTGGATGCCGGTGTTCATGTAGGCTTCATTGTCATAGCAGA
>CAYLPO010000226.1:0-3619 GCA_964385575.1 uncultured Lachnospiraceae bacterium
GTGGGCAATACGAATATCATGAAGGAAGATGAGAAGGAGCGGATCCTGGCGCATGACGATCCGGCCGTCCTGCCCATCAACATGGTGAAAGAGTATTATGAGGAGACCGAAGGCCTCGACCCGCTGACCCGCATGGCGGATATCGATATCCGTGTGTGGCTGGAGGGCGACATCTATCTGAATGTGGATAAGATGAGCACGGCCGCGGGCCTGGAGATCCGCATGCCGCTGACGGACCGTCGGATCTTCGACATCGCATCGCGCCTGCCCGCACGGTTCAAGGTGGATCCGGAACAGAACAAGGTCGCGTTCCGCACCGCCGCGGCGAAGGTGCTGCCGGAGGAGATCGCGTTCCGGAAGAAGCTGGGCTTCATCGTCCCGATCCGCATCTGGATGGCGGACGAGCGCTATAACGCCGATGTGCGCGCCAAGTTTGAGAGCGCCGCGGCAGAGAAGTTCTTTAAGAAGGACGAGATTGCGAAGATCCTCGCTGATTATCTGGCCAGGGACAGCGATCTGTGGAGAAAGGTCTGGACGATCTACACATTCCTGGTGTGGTACGACGAGTATTTCGCGGAGTGATCGGTCATGTCTGTGCGGACGAAGAGTGTAAAAAGCGGATACGGATGGGTAGTGCTGGCAGTCTGCTTTCTGGCGGGCTGTACCTGCGCTGCCAACATGGCGAAGGTCACATCGCTGGCCCCGCTGCTCATGAGCATCTACGGTTTCGACGCGAACGTGCTGGGCTGGATGATCGCCCTGTTTTATGTGATGGGTTTCGTGCTCGCGTTTCCGACCGCGGCCATTATCGGGAAGATCGGGATCCGAAATGCGATCCTGATCGCGGTGGGCTGCTCGGCGGTCGGCTCCCTTCTGGGGGCGCTGTCCTCCGGAAACCTTGCGTTGTTCATGGTCAGCCGGATCATCGAGGGCGCCGGCATGGGCGTCATGGGAGTCGCGGGCGCCAGTGCCATCGCGCCGTGGTTCGGCCCGGAACGCCGCGGCCTGGCTCTGGGCATCTGGTCTATGTGGGTGGCATTGTGCATGTGTATCTGCCCGGTGTTGTACGGATGGGTGACGGAGTCCCGAGGGCTCCCGTATACCGCGGTCTGGTGGGGAAATGTCGTTTTTGACGTGATCGTCGGCATCGCATTTTTCGTGCTGTATGCAGAACCGGCCGAGACTGCGTCTGCAGGGCAGGCGGCGAAGGCTGCCGGCGCAGACGGCCCCCGGGCGGAAGGCGGCGGAAACATCCGCCGCGCGTTTCAGAACAAGACGCTGTGGATGCTGGCACTGATCTTCCTGCTGGATGAAGCCGCGTTCATGGGTGTGAACGGCTTTCTGACCACATATCTGCAGTCGGAGCTGGGCACCACGCTGGTCTTCGCGACCATGATCTCGTCCATGTTCGGCGTGGCGGGTGCGATCTTCGCACCGGTGTCCGGCGCGGTCGCGGACTGGCTGAAGAACCGGAAGTGGCTGCTGCTGGGGGCATTGTTTGTCGGTGTACTGTATACATGTGTAGTCTTCGTGTGCCGGATCCCCGCGCTGTATTATCTGATCGCGATCCCGGCGGGCGTCGTGGGCGGTGTCGTGCCGTCCTGCATCACGCAGGCCATTCCTCAGACCGTGGACCGGCCGGATGACGTTCCTGCGGCCAATGCCATGATCGGCTTCACGCAGAATATCGGCATGTTTATCGGCTCCATCTTTATGGGCAATGCCATCATGGCCTTCGGCTGGACCCGGGGCGCATGGCTGGTGCTCATGCCGTGCTTTATCATCTGCGTGGTGATCTTCCTGGCTGGGCTGCGGAAGGCAAAGTTCTGAGGATGTCGTGACAGGAAAGCAGCGGCAAGGCCTGAAATCATGCCGCTGAAATGATTTTGAGTTTTGGATGCTTCTTGGAGCGCTTGTTGTACAGAAATAGAAATTGAGGGCTTAACATGGGTGGTTTTTTCGGAGTCGCTTCTAAAAATGACTGTGTGATGGATCTGTTCTTCGGAACGGACTATCACTCGCACCTGGGCACACGGCGTGCCGGCATGGCGGTCTACAGCCGCGAAGGCGGGTTTGACCGCGCAATCCATAATATTCAGAACTCCCCGTTCCGGACGAAGTTTGAGCACGATGTGGCGGACTTAAAGGGAAATCTGGGCATCGGCTGTATTTCGGATTTTGATCCGCAGCCGCTTCTGGTCAGCTCGCATCTGGGTGATTTCGCGCTGACCGTGGTCGGAAAGATCAATAACACTGAGGAGCTCGTGCAGGCCTCTTATGCCGAGGGAAACACGCACTTTATGGGCACGAGCAGCGGAAATGTGAACTCCGTGGAACTGATCGCTTCGCTGATTTGCGGCTGCGCGACGTTCGCGGACGGCATCCGCCATGCGCAGGAAGTCGTGGATGGCTCCATGACGCTGCTGCTTTTGACTCCTGAAGGTATCTACGCCGCGCGCGATCGCCTGGGGCGCACCCCGGTGGTCATCGGAAAGAAGGAGGACGCCTACTGCGTCGCCTTCGAGAGCTATTCGTATTTTAATCTGGGCTATGAGGACGAGCGGGAGCTCGGCCCCGGAGAGATCGTGCTCATCAGACCGGACGGGGTGGAGGACGTGAAGCCCGCCGGTAACGAGATGCGTATCTGCACTTTCCTGTGGATCTACTACGGTTATCCGACCGCCACATACGAGGGCGTGAACGTAGAATCCATGCGCTACAACTGCGGCGACGCGCTGGCCAGACGCGATCAGCTGTCCGGGCAGGGCGTGGATGCGGATATGGTCGCGGGTGTCCCGGACTCGGGCATTCCTCACGCCATTGGTTATTCGAACCGCTCGGGCATTCCGTTCGCGCGTCCTTTCATCAAGTACACGCCGACCTGGCCGCGCTCGTTCATGCCCACGAATCAGAGCCAGAGAAATCTGGTGGCGCGCATGAAGCTGATCCCCGTAAAGGAGCTGATCCACGGGAAGAGCATGGTCCTGATCGACGACTCCATCGTCCGCGGCACGCAGCTGCGCGAAACCACGGAGTTTCTGTATCATAACGGCGCGAAGGAAGTCCACATCCGGCCCGCCTGCCCGCCGCTGGTGTATCCGTGCAAGTATCTGAACTTCTCGCGTACGAACTCGGAGTTCGACCTGATCACGCGGCGGATCATCCGTGAGCGCGAGGGAGAGAACGTCTCCGAGCAGACGCTTTCGAACTACTCGAATCCGGACCACACATGTTATAAGGAGATGGTCGAGGAGATCCGGAAGCAGCTGAACTTCACGACGCTGAATTTCCATCGCCTGGACGATATGGTCAACTCGGTGGGGATCGAGCCGTGCAAGCTGTGCACGTATTGCTGGAACGGCAAAGAATAACGAATAAACCTATGGAAGAACGGTTTACAAAAGAGCAGTTCGCACAGGTCTGTGATCTCGCAAACCGCTGCGGACAAATCATTCTGAACGCGGACCGGGGCGCTTCGTCGGTGACCGCGAAGGAGGGCTCCGGGAACTTCGTCACGAAGTATGACAAGGCCGTGCAGGATGTGATCCAGGAAGAGTTGGCGCGCATTGCGCCGGGGTCTCACTTCATCGGAGAAGAGAGAGATGTACATGAGCGCTGC
>CAYLPO010000227.1:0-3601 GCA_964385575.1 uncultured Lachnospiraceae bacterium
GCTGTGTGCATCTGGGAATGGAGAATGTGCATAAGGTCGGCGCGATCGGCGTGCCCGGCTACGGCTGGGAGTGCCGGATCGTGGACGAGGACGGCAAGGTCGTGAAACAGGGCGAGGTCGGAGAACTCTGCGTGAAAGGCCCCGGCGTCATGCGCTGCTATTATCATGATCCGGAAGCTACCGCCGCCACGCTGAAAGACGGCTGGCTTTTCACCGGAGACATGGCCATGCAGGATCCGGACGGTTTCTATTTCCTGGTTGACCGGAAAAAGGATGTCATCGTCTCCGGAGGCGAGAATATCTACCCTGTTCAGGTCGAGGATTTCCTGGCGGCGAACCGAAAGATTCACGACGTGGCAGTCATCGGTATCCCGGACCATCGCCTGGGCGAGGCCGCGGCGGCCATCGTCCAAGTGCGCGAAGGCGAGACCCTGACCGAGGAGGAACTGGAGCGCTTCTGCATGGATCTGCCGCGGTATAAGCGGCCGAAGAAGTTTATCTTCGACGATGTCATCCGGAATGCCACCGGAAAGCTGGACAAAGTCGCCATGCGGAAGAAGTACGGCGGGCTGCGGTTGGTGGAGCAGCAGAACAGGGCTTGATGATCGCGGATCAAGAGGCGGGGTGAAAATCCCGCCTCTTTTGCATCTATTATGTCGATTTCCGGAAAATTGATACAAAAACATTGCAATCAGAATTGCAGAACGAGTTTATAATAATACCGCGCGAAACGCTGTCCGCGTTTCTCGCAGCCATCTGCAGCTGGGTTAGACATCTTGGTGATGGAAAAGAAAGCAGATTCGCGGGCGGTTTCGCGCGGTCGATCTTGAGTGAAAGGATAATGAACGGATGAGAAAGTGGATCATGGCAGTTGCAGCGGCATTGATTGCTGCAGGGATGCTGGCCGGCTGCGCTGGACAGGGAGCTGCGCCCGCAGAGACGGAAGCAGAGACTGCCGCGGCGGAAACGCCCGGCGAAACGGTCCCGGCGGATGAAACCGAGGGCAGCCTGATCAATGAGGCGCATGATCTCTACGTGGGTACCTGGGTCGAGGCTTCGGCAGGGGATCTTACCCTTACCATAGGACCTGCGGAAGCGGAAGGCTGGTTCAGCGCCGAGATAGTGCAGAACGGTGACCTTTCTGAGAGAGAAGCGTACACCATGACCGTGCAGGCGCTGGCCGACGGCGGAATGTATTATGAGGATGGTGCGCACCTGCTGCGGACGTATGCGGACGACGGATCCTACGAGGAGGAGGTCGTGGATGACGGAGGTTCCGGCACATTCTTCGTATGGGATAACGGTACGCTGGATTGGACCTGGAATGATTCGGAGATGAACACGACGGAGCGTTCTTTCGTCCGGGAGGGTGAGCGCTACGAAGGAATGCCGAACCCCTGGACAGAGCTGACCGCCGAAGAAGCAGCGGAATACCTGCGGTTTCAGGCTCCCGAAGGCGCGGAGAATGTTCATTATGCCATCATGGAAGTGGCCGGAGAAGAACCGCTCGCAGAGATGCGCTTCGATCTGGACGGCAAAACATTTAACGCTCGCTCGCAGCAAGGCGTCTCTGCGGATACGGATATCGCGGGCATGTATTATGAATGGTCAGCCGCCGAGGAGGGCACTGTCTGGGGGAGTATTCCCTGTGTGTATCAGCGCGCGGTGGATGATCAGGGCTGGGCAGACCTGATGACCTGGTATGACACGGATACGTCCACTGCATATTCGCTGTCGGTCACGGCGCCGAGTCTGGATGGCTTTGATCTCACCGCTGTGGCGGAGATGATAGCGCCGCAGTAACAGCCGACGCAACAAGATTATCGAAGGGCGGGTGTCGCACACCTGCCCTTTTTGTGTTATGATGAACGATACGTCCGATGCGGTGTCACTTCATCGGGCAGGATTTCGGAAACATTAGATTTTAGATAAAGATAAGCAGAATAAGAAGGATATATTCATGACAAAGATCGATATCATCTCCGGGTTCCTCGGAGCCGGAAAGACGACCCTGATCAAGAAGCTGCTGGACGAGTGCTTCCAGGGGCAGAAACTGGTGCTGATCGAGAATGAGTTCGGCGAGATCAGCATTGACGGCGGCTTCCTGAAGGATGCCGGCGTGCAGATCAATGAGATCAGCTCAGGCTGCATCTGCTGCTCGTTGGTCGGGCAATTTGACGAGGCACTGCATCAGGTAGTTAAGGATTATCAGCCTGAACGTGTGATCATTGAGCCGTCGGGAGTCGGAAGGTTGTCGGATGTTTCCCGCGCCGTGGGCAATGCGGGGAAGACCACGCCCATGGAGCTGGGCTGCGCCGTGGCGGTCGTCGACCCGAAGCGTTTTAAGACATTCCTGAAGAATTTCGGCGAGTTCTATACGGATCAGATCGAGACGGCGGGGACCATCGTGCTGTCGCGCACGCAGGATCTGTCGGACGAGAAGCTGGAGGCGGTCGTCGCGCAGATCCGCGAGATGAATGCGGATGCGACGATCATCACGACGCCCTGGGATCAGATCAAGGGCGACGCGATCCTTTCGGCCATGAACCACCATTCGCTGGCGGATGAGCTCATGAACGAAGCGCGTGAGGCGGCGGAGAAGCTGGAAGAGGAAGAGTGCGACGATCCGAACTGCTCCTGTCATCACCATCATCACCATGATCACGATGAACATGATCACGAGCATCACCATCACCATGATCACGAGGATCACGACCACGAGCACCATCACCATGATCACGAGGATCACGACCATGATCATCACCACCACCATGACCACGAGGATCATGACCACGAACACCATTACGATCATGAACACCACCATCATGATGAATGCGACGATCCGGAGTGCTCTTGCCACGATCATCACCACCATCACGATCACGGCCACCATCATCATCATGATGCCGATGAGGTCTTCGTCAGCTGGGGCGCCGAGACTCCGAAGAAGTTCGCGGCCGCGGAGATCGAGGAGATCCTCGCGAAGCTTGACGGCGGCGACTATGGACTGGTTCTGCGCGCGAAGGGTATCATCCCTTCGGACGACGGAAAGTGGCTGCAGTTTGACATGGTTCCGGGCGAGCACGAAGTGCGCGAGGGCGCTGCCGACTACACCGGCCGCGTGTGCGTGATCGGGTCGAACCTGAAGGAAGAGGCATTGCCCGGACTGTTTGGTCTGTAAGTACACGGGTGGGTCGGAGAGGCCCGGCGTAAGAGATTGCCCGGGCGGGGCCCGGGATGCGAAGCGGCTCGGGGCCGCGCGGAGGAGAAACGTGGAAGAAACGGTCATTCCCGTATATGTATTTCTGGGGTTTCTGGACTCGGGTAAAACGACCTTCATCACCCCGCTGGTGATGGGGACGGATTTTACCCAGGATGAGAAGACCCTTCTGATCCTCACCGAGGAAGGCGAGGTCGAGTATAACATCCAGGGCGCCGCGAAGCAGAACGTGGCGGTCGAGGTCATTGACGACGAAGATGATTTTAATGAACTGACCCTGATGCAGCTGGCGGAGAAACACCGCCCGTCCCCGGTCGTGATCGAGTATAACGGCATGTGGCTGATCGAGACGCTGAACCGGGCCAGCTGCGAGCCCTGGCG
>CAYLPO010000228.1:0-3592 GCA_964385575.1 uncultured Lachnospiraceae bacterium
GCGCTGATGCGGTCCGCTTTCGACTTCAGGTAGCTCTTCGGCATCAGCTTCCGCATGGGGCCGGGGATATTCATGTGTGTGAACGCGCTCTGCATGGTGTCCTTGCCCAGCGCCAGCACGAGCGCCGAGATCACGACACCGATCAGGATCCCCCAGACACCGCTCGCAATCAGGGCAATGCCGCTGCCGCCGCACAGCAGGCCCACCAGGATCGTCACGATGGTATCGATCAGGAATGTGACCTCGCCGACCGCGAACAGGCTCTTCGTGTCAATGTCGATGTCGATATCCGACACGGCCAGATAGGAGCTCAGATTCAGAACCGAATAAGGCACGTTATGCCGCACGCAGATGGGCATGGTGTATTCTTCCAGGCTCGCGGCGACCGTTTTCAACCAACCGTCGACCGCTTTTGCAAGATACCGCCTTCCCTCATCCGAATGCAGATATTCCTCGATCTCCTGCTCCATAACGGGATCAATATCAGCCAGCGTCTCCACGCCGCCGTCCCGCCAGCGGTCCACAATGGGCAGGGCGACCTTTTCCAGAATGGGGTCGACCATCGCATCCACCGCGCTGCGGTAGAGCCCGTCAATATGTTTCTCCACGATCTCCTCGATCTTCGTCGAGTCGATCAGTTCCTGGATCTCCTTCTTAAACTCGCGGAGTTCCTCATCGATCCGGCCGCAGTAAGCCAGCCCCTTCGCCACGGAAAACTCCGGCTCCGCGCCGCAGATCACGACTGCCTCCGGGAATACCTCACGGCACCAGTCGCGGACCTGTGTCATCTTCGAGACGCCGCCGGTCATAAAGATCAGCTCGGGCTGCTTCTCCTCGATGCTGTCGCGCACCTGGCGCAGGCTGTCCTTGAACACACCGGCAAACGACTGACCGCCGAGGCGCTCCATCTTCTTATGCAGAAGTTTTTCCGCAACCTGTGCGTTCATCGTCAGCTTCAGGCGGACCGGAAGCAGTTTCGCCCGAATCGTGACGGTCTGCACGCAGTCCTCGTGCTGCCAATAATCCTCGTCCGTAAAATACTTTTCCTTCAGGCGACGGGCCGCGAACTCGCAGTACGTCTTCCAGGCCTCCTGCTCCTCAAAGATTTTCCGGATGCTCTTCGCGTCCGAAGAGGCCGCGACGGACTCATCCAGAAGGATCTCATCCATAATGCCGCCGCCCAGCGAGACTTCGCCGCCGGTCTTCAGCTCGACTTCCTTTCCGCCCATGATGTAAGCGAAATCCGTCGTCGAGGAGCCGATATCCACGACCAGTACAGGCCGCGACAAAATATCATAGCCGACCTGCATATGCTTCGACTGGCATGCCGACACCAGCGCAGCCCGGGACTCCGAGACGATCTTCAGCGGCGGGTAACCCGCACTCTCAAAGATCTCGCGGTACTCCTCCCGTGCGGCCTTGTCCCAGCCGGCAGGGCAACCGATGTAAAAACACTGGTCATCGCCGCGGACCAAATCCCCGCTCAGGAGCAGTTCCCCGAGGACGCCTGCAGCAAAGCTCTTGATATCCGCGCGAACACTTTTATCCGTCAGGAAACGGCTCTTAAAGCGGATACGACGCTGGATGGCGTTCGGCTCGTAACATGCGCCCTCGCCGATCAGCAGCTGTCCGTCGCGCCGCAGCGCATAGGCCGTGATGAAGCTCTTCGCCTCCTGCACGGTCAGGACTTCCGGTGTCTCCTGGTCTTTTTTCGCCAGTACCGTCACAGCGCTCTCGGCGTCGCCCAGATCAAATCCGTAAAACTTATCCATATGCCTTCTCCCGGGCTTACCTGCCCTCGGATGCAAGTCCCTTCTTCAGCAGTTTTCCGTCACGCACGAGCGCAGGCCGGATGGTCCCTGCCGCGTAAGCCGGAATCATGTCAAACCAGCTGCGGCGATCGCGGTCAATGCTCAGGTCCTCGCCCGAGGCACTTTGACCGGACGCCTCACGCTGTCCGTAGGTCATACGGTCCTCAAAATCCACGACGTCGATCTGCTTCTTATGCAGATAAAACTTCAGCTGCGAGAGCAGTTCGGCTGCCGTTTCGTCCGCCGCTCGGCGCCCGTAAGCATCCTCGAGAAGCTGCCCCATCAGATCCAGCTCGTTTTCATCGACTCCGTCCGCGCCAGCGAGCAATTTCCGTTTCCGGATCTCCTCCGCTTCACGGATGCCGTCAAGTTGTTTGTCCATGGCCACCGCGGCCGCCAGGAGGCGATTATAGACCTTTTTCCCGTCAATACTGGTTTCTGCCCGCAGTTCCTCTTTCGAGGTCTTTTTCCTCAGCCGCAGACTCAATCCCGCGAAGAACAAAAGCGCCATGGACACAAAGGGCAGGACCAGTTTCAAAACAGCGAACCATCCCAGCGTGAGGCCGTGATTCGATGTCCAGTACCCGATGGCCAGCGGCAGCGCACAGGCAATGCCGGCGATCAGTAGAACCCAGAACACGGTCGGAACCCTGCGCTTCTTCGTCGCCTCTGTTTCCGCACCGTATTCCGTGCGTCCATAGATCTTCGTCTCTCCGGCCGTGTCGATGAACGCGGCAGAAGCCTTGACCGACTGGATCATGGCATTCGCCGCCTCGCTGACCCGTTCTTCCTCCTCGCCGTCATTGAACGCGAAAAGCATGCGGTCAAGCTCGGACTGGACCGCGCGGATGGCACTCTCGGTGTCCGTGCCGCTGACGGAAGCCAGAATACGCTCTTTATCCTGTTCCAGAAGTGTTTGCAGTGACATGCGGGTCTTCCCTTCTGATGTATCCTGAGTCTAAAACAAAAATTCACCAGATTCTATTTTAATCAAAAAGGAGATGTAATACCAGTTCTATATCCGGTTTCGGGCAGTCAGTCCTCAAGCATATATGCGGCCACGATCTCGCCGTAATAGGATACATGGTCCCCGGTCTCGACAGTGTAAAACTGCTGCCGGATCTCTTCCGGCAGGCGCGAGGCATCCTGTTCTTCCCGGTAAAGGACGCGGCACTCCATCGTCAGCGGGAACTCCCGGATGGCCGGAAACGAAATGACCTCGGGATCCACGAGCGTCAGGCCGGACTCCGCGATCTTATCCATGTCGCGGCCGCTCTTCGTCCCGCAAATCCGAAAGGCGTTTTTGTCAATGCCGTTTACCGGCACATTCACGGTAAACTCCGGATTCTGATCCAACATTTCCCGCGTGTGGCGGCTGTCCCGAACGTAGGCGACGAAGACCGGCCGTTCCCAGATCCGGCCGATATGTCCCCAGCCGATGACCATGGAGTTTACTTTCTCACCGGCTTTCGTGGTCAGGAAGATGCCGGGCTTGAAGGCTTTGGTAATGGCGTTCGCAACTTCGGTGATTTCTACGGGGCGTTTCGTCATGAGAGCTCCTTTCCGGGCAGGGCAATCGTAAACAGCTCGATAAGATGCTTTTATTTTAGTATAGAGGGATGACAGTGTCAAAATGTGCCGGGGGATTGCTTCGCGCGATTCGTGCCCTTTCACACAAGCCCTCAGAACGCTCCGCGCTTCGCGCTCCCGCGTTCTGCAACGTAAATTCGCACTTTCTATAGCGCTTCGCTTTGCTCGCGCGATTCGTGCTCATTTCACAT
>CAYLPO010000229.1:0-3586 GCA_964385575.1 uncultured Lachnospiraceae bacterium
CCTGCATCTGTGGACGAAGGCTCTCGATGCGATCCACGATGGGTTCGATCCGTTTTACTTCGCGGTCACTGTGAGATCCGAATTGTTTATCAAAAAGGCCCATAAGTTCCTCCGAAAAGCACCTAAATAATGTGGGTATCAGTAAAAATACGCCATGAAATTATAACACAGCACTTTATGGGATTCAACAAAAGGAAAAATTGCACAAAAGCATATTATGTCTGCCTTTTACTTATTCACTTTATTCACCATAGGCTCGAGGGTTTTCCACATCAATAATTACGATTTTGATAGATTTCGCGTGAGTTTTCCACATTTTCCACATCTTTCAACAAATATTATGTGAAAAATCTTTATGTTTAGTGCCGTTTTATGTGTTGTGAAAATTGCCCAAATGGGATTGAAAAAAATACATTTGCAGTTGGATTATCGGCCACAGATGGTATAATTTAAACAGAAGCTCGATATATTGTGAGCAGAAAGGAGTTTTGCTGATGAAATATATCATAACCGGAAGAAACATCGAAGTAACCCCCAGGCTCAAAGAGATGGTCGAGTCGAAACTCGGAAAGCTGGAGCGGTATTTTAATCAGGATACCGAAGCGCAGGTTACGCTCTCCGTCGAAAAAGACCGGAACACGATCGAAGTAACGATCCCGGTAAAGGGAACGATCATCCGTGCGGAAGAGACCAGCGACGACATGTATGTCTCCATCGATGTGGTCGAAGAAGTGATCGAGCGCCAGCTGAAGCGTTATAAAGGAAAGCTTCAGGACAAGTATCAGGCAGCCGGAGATCTGGCCGGACTGTTCGCTGAGGACGAGGATGAGGAAGATTACGATATCCGCATCGTCCGCACGAAGAGCTTCGCAGTCAAGCCTATGGATCCCGAAGAAGCCTGCATGCAGATGGATCTGCTCGGCCATAACTTCTACGTCTTCCTGAATGCCGAGACGGATGAAGTAAATGTCGTCTATAAGCGCAAAGGAAACACGTACGGCCTGATCGAGCCGACCGTATAAAAGATTCGCATCGGCTGCCGAAAGAAAACGAAAGGATGCGCAGCCGCATTCATAATCGAATACAGTACCAAAGGCCCCGGCGGATATCCGCCGGGGCCTTCTTTTATTATGCTGTTTTCGTGCCGGACTTTCGACCGTGCGCTTCCTCAGGATCAACCGAGAACATTGACCGCGCAGGACCATCTTCCGCTGAAGGCGTTCGAAACGATCACGCCGACGCCGGGACTGGAAGCCTCCACGCACTGACCGTTACCGATATAGATACCGACATGGCCGGGCATCCAGAGGATATCGCCGGGCTGTGCAGAAGATACGGGGATCTGCTGACCTGCGCCCGCCTGTGCACCCGAGTAGTGCGGAAGTCCGACACCCGCCGAACCGTACGCCGCCATGACCAGACCGGAACAGTCATACGCTCCACCGCCCGAAGCGCCCCAAACATATGCGCTGCCGACTGCGCCGCAAGCATAATTTACGACCTGTCCGCGGGCTCCGGAAGCCGCTCCGCCGCCCGAAGGGGCTGCCGCCTGTGCCTGCTCTGCCTGCTCTGCCGCTGCCGCCGCTGCGTCAGCCGCCGCCTGGGCCTGAGCCGCCGCTGCTTCCGCCGCCGCCTGGGCCTGAGCATTATTCTGTGCCGCTGCCTGGGCCGCTCTCGCCGCCGCCGCGTCTGCTGCCGCCTGTGCCTGGCGTGCAGCTTCCGCTGCTTCTTCCGCCTCAGCCGCTGCCGCTGCTTCTTCCGCAGCGATACGCGCCTGCTCAGCCAGCATGGCCTGCTCTTCCTCTATGGACAACGCCTCATCACAGTCCACGTAAAGATCCGTGTAACCGGAGAAGACATATCCGACCACTTCTTCGTCTTCGTAATCCACGGTGGAGACCTTAATGAAGTCTCCCTCGAGCGCCAGGACCTGAGCCGTCTGGCCCACATACATGGTCGTCGTGGTCTCACTGTCAAGGGACGCGGACTCGTGCACCCGCAGTCCGTCCTCGGTACTCTGGATATAAACTCTGCCGTTCTCCATGGCGAACTCGGTAGCCGCCTCGCCGGTCAGGAAGTACTCGGCCATGATATAGCCGTTTACGGAACCCGACTCGATGTGGTACCACTGTCCGCCCTCGCCTTCCACGGTCTCAAGGATCGTGGCGGCGCAGCCGGTAAAGACCTTACCCAGAACTTCCGCTTCGGTATTCGCCTCGGCGCGCACATTCACGTAATCCGGAACATTTGCGATCGCCACTCCCTGGCAAAGGGTGTTATACACGTTCTGCACACTGACAGAAGCGACGTACATATCCGCCTGATCCGCTGTCACGGTCGTGATGCCGCTGCGCGCGATGGAACCGATGGTGGAACTTAAGGCAGCATGGGAAGTCTCCTCCTCAGCGCTTACAGAGGCAGACGTCTCATCTGCCTGTAAACTGTCGCCGGCGGATGCACCTCCGACACCGCTGCGAACCAGTCCGGCCGCCTGAGCAGGAACTCCGAGCATGGTGATCACCATACCGGCGGTCAAAGCGAATGTGGTAATTTTTGCAAGTGAACTTTTTCTCATAACTCTCCTAATCCATGTGATGCCGAAAGGGGGCAGTACGCCCCTCAGCCAACATTTATTACGAAATTATTACAAGATTTGTCCAAATTATACCGTCAGAAAGGGGGTATGTCAAACAACACACCCCCTTTTTACCCGAATTGTTACATCTTTTATACAATGTTTATGATTACTATACAATTGCATTTCCGCCAGCTTTTTCACGCGAAAAGCCGTCGAAACTCACATCCAGCCGCCGTCGACCGTGATGATCTGACCCGTCAGATACTCCGGAGCATTTGCCAGTCCCCAGAACACCTCTGCGATCTCACCCGGTTTTCCGAAACGTCCTGCGGGGATCTCATCCTCCAGTGCCTGATAGGAAGCCGCGTCCAGTTCCGAGACGTTCAGCATATCCGTATCGACGACGCCCGGAGCCACGGCATTGACCTGGATGTGGCTGGGTGCCAGCTCCATCGCAAGCGCGCGCACGAACCCGTTCACGGCTCCCTTCGAAGCCGAATAGGCCACCTCACAGCTGGCTCCGGCCGAACCGTAGACCGACGAAGTCGCGAGGATCTTTCCGCTGCCGCGGCGCACCATCCCCGGAATCAGCCTGCGGGAAATGTCAAACAGCGCGTTAATATTCGTATCAAAGATATCGGTCCAGTCATACAGGCTCATATCCTGCAGCAGTGCTTTCTGCGTGATCCCGGCATTATGAATGAAGACATCCGGAAACAGGCCTTTTGTCTCCATCAGCGAGAACAGCTCGTCCACGACATCCGGATCCCCGACATCGCCCACAAAACCCGTGATCTCGCTGGTCGAGATGCGCTCGCAATACCGCACGGTCTCCTCAAGCGCCGCCGTATTTTCCCGGCAGCACAGGATCATATCCCAGTCACCTGCCGCGAAACGCTCCGCGAATGCTCTTCCGATACCCCGCGAGGCCCCGGTGATCAGCACCAGGGGCCTCGTGGTCTCATGAATGTTCAGCTCGTCCGTAATCATTCCCGCACCTTGATATGC
>CAYLPO010000230.1:0-3562 GCA_964385575.1 uncultured Lachnospiraceae bacterium
AAGGGGTCGGTGGAGTACGAGGACGGCGTCGTCCAGCACTTGGGAAGCGTGGTTACCAACCATGGTTGGTCTGACTGGGCAACCACCGAGATTCCCGCTGACGTGCGCCAGATGTGGTATCGCCTGAGCCGCCGTGAGGACGACTATCGCATCGACTGTTCCGAGGACGGCGAGCACTGGCGCCAGATGCGCGTGTGCCATCTGCACGAGGGCGCAGGCACCGTCCGCGTGGGCGTCTACGCGTGCTCTCCCGAGGACTCCTCGTTCACCGCGCGCTTCACTGACCTCAGCATGGGGCCGTGCGCCTGGGAAGCACACGACGGCCAGCAGCCCGACGAGGGATAGGTGATATGCGTACCGAAGATTTTGATTACACGCTGCCCGACGAGCTCATTGCCCAGACGCCTGCCGAGCCGCGCGACTCGTGCCGTTTGCTGGTGTTGCACCGTGAGGACGGCCGTGTCGAGCACCGCACCTTCTCTGACATTATCGAATACTTAGAGCCCGGTGACGTGGTGGTGGCTAACCACACGCGCGTGATGCCGGCGCGTCTGGTGGGCCACAAGCCCACGGGCGCGGTGGCCGAAACGCTGCTTCTGCGTCGTCGTGAGGATTTGGACCCGATGGGCACGGTGTGGGAGTGCCTGGTGTATCCCGGCAAACGCCTGAAGCAGGGTGCCCTCATCGAGTATCGGGCTGGCGGGCTCCTGGCCCCGATGGAGTCTCCCGTGGTGCTGACGGCGGAAGTGCTGGACTTCGTGGAGGGGAGCCGCGGCGGACGCCTGGTGCGCTTCGCTCCCCAGGGTGGTCGCACGCTTGACGAGGCCGTGCATGCGGCCGGCCATGTGCCCCTGCCGCCGTACATCCAGGGCTACGAGGGCGATCCGGAGAAGTACCAGACCGTGTACGCCATGACGGAGGAGCACTCTGCCGCCGCGCCGACGGCTGGCCTGCACTTTACGCCCGAGCTCATCCAGCGCATCAAGGACAAGGGCGTGCGCTGGGCCGAGGTTGAGCTTGAGGTGGGCATCGACACCTTCCGCCTGGTTGAGGAGGACGACCCGCGCGAGCACACCATCCACACCGAACGCTACCACGTCGACCAGGACGTGGTAGACGCGGTGCACGAGGCCAAGGCCTCGGGGTATCGGCCCAAGAATCCCACTCCAGGCTGTAGCCCATGAACTCGATGCCGTCGCGGATCTCCTCGCCGGAAGTATAGGCATTATGAGGCGCGCTTCGATGCGTGGTCCTGTGGTATGCGGTTCCGCTGACGGCGGTCATACCGTTCACGTTATCGATATAATCCGTATTGTCCACGAAATCCTGCGCGAACCAGGGCTGTCCGTAATGGAACAGGATCGCATCCCATTCTTTTGCCGCATACATAGTATAAAAGCGCGCACTGCGAACGGAGCCGAGCGCTTCAAAGTCGTCCCAGTCCTCATAGAGCGGCATAAGGCGGGTCTCTCCGCCTTCATACGGAAATTCATAAACGACCTGCGCTGCGGTGATGTTCGACTGCGGCAGGGCGGCAGGGATGTTATTGATCATTACTGCGATCGGACGTCTGGCGGCAATGTCTTCATCGATCCAAAGACCGGTCAGCGCACTGCGTGCCATTCCCGGATGCGCATCCACCGTCTCGGGTTCGGTCTCGGTCTCCGTCTCCGTTTCAATGACTGCAGCCTCCGTCTCTTCGGGCTCATCCTTTTGGCAGGCAGCAGCAGTAAAAAAAAATGAACACGCCAGTGCGGCCGCCAAAACTCTGATTAACGCTTTCCTCATACAAGAACTCTCCTTTCCGGGTCATCTGGTAATGCCTAAGCTTTCGAGTAAAGCGCTCTGACGCGCTTCCATAACGATCCTGTCCTCATCTGTCATATGATCAAAGCCGAACAAATGATACATGCTGTGCGCGACTAAAAATGCGGCTTCCCGTTCCGTGGAATGTCCGTATTCCTCCGCCTGAGCACGCACTTTATCGGCGCTGATCACAATGTCTCCTAACAGCAGCTCTCCGCTTTCCGGATCAAACAGACTCCAGTCATCTTCCAAAACAAACGAAAAATCACCGGGTGTATCAAAATCCAGCATAGGAAAAGACAGCACATCCGTGGTGCTGTCAATGCCGCGGTTCTGCCGGTTCATCTCCCGCATATTCACGTCATCTGTGACGAGAATATTCACCTGAGCTTCCCAGGGGCATCCGATATCCTGCAGTGCAGCTTCTATTACGGTACCGGCCAGTACCGAAAACGGAGGGTCCGTATGCAGTTCAGTTTCAGTCTCAATCAGCACAGCCATATATGGCACCTCGTCTTGATATTATACTACAAGATTTAGTGTTTGGCACCCTTTTCCTTTTCCGTACGCGCATCATGTGTCTTCTCGTTATACTTTTCAAATGCCTTGATGATCTCGCGGACCAGCTTATGACGGACCACATCACGAGTCGTCAGGGCAATGATGGCAATATCATCGATCCCGCGCAAAATCTGAGAAGTCTTCTCCAAGCCGCTGGCTTTGTCTTTCAGATCGATCTGCGTGACATCACCCGTAACAATGATCTTTGACCCTTCACCCATTCGGGTCAGGACCATGAGCATCTGCTCCAGACTGGCGTTTTGGGCTTCGTCCATAATGATAAAAGCAGAATTGAGCGTACGGCCGCGCATATATGCGAGCGGTGCCACCTCAATGATGCCGCGGTCGAGATAACGGTGAAAGGTCTCTTCACCAAGCATTTCAAACAAGCCATCGTACAGCGGACGAAGGTAAGGATCGACTTTACTCTGCAGATCGCCCGGAAGGAAACCGAGATGTTCACCGGCTTCAACCGCCGGACGTGTCAGGATGATCCGTTCGATCTCTTCGTTTTTCAATGCTTTCACTGCCATGGCGATGGCCAGATAAGTCTTGCCGGTTCCGGCAGGACCGATGCAGATCGTGACCGGATGGTCCGCAATGGCTTTCACATAGTTTCGCTGACCCAGGGTCCGGCATTTGACAGGCTTCCCTTTGGCGGTAAATGTGATGACATCTTTCATCACGGAAACCGCTTCACGCGCACCGGCATCACCGGCGAGATCCAGCGCCTGTGCCACCAGCAGATCTGTGATCGGCTCGCGGTTGGACCACATCACTTTCAGCGTTTCGATCGCTTCTTTCGCGCGTGTGCAGTCGGCATCACTGCCTCGCAGAAACACATCGCTTCCCACTGCGCTGACCGAGACATGCAGCTGCTTTTCGATTTCTTTTATATATCGGTCAAACGGACCGAAGACCGCTGTCATCTGATCCGTGCTGTCAAAGGAAACCGAGACTTTATGATCCGCAAACTCTGCATGCTCAGAAATACCGTTATGTTCCAAATGTTCCAAATTTATAATTCTCCCGAAACTTTTTTGCCGGAATATACCGGCATACTTTCATCGTTCATCATACATGAAACAACGGAGGAAGGTAACTGCTTTCCTTCCTCCGTAGTCATGCGGTTTGGACCGCCTTATTCTTTAGTTGTACTTGAGATTTCTCGCAGCCTCAGACTTCTTGTTACGGC
>CAYLPO010000231.1:0-1910 GCA_964385575.1 uncultured Lachnospiraceae bacterium
GCAGCACGCCGTGCACGCTGTCATCCGCGTTCAGCTCCTGCAGCTTCGCGATCAGGGCTTCCTTCGTGATGTCCTCGGGAAGCAGGACCTGCATGGTCTCCACGCCCAGGTCCGCAGCGCGCTTCAGCGCGCCCTTCTCGTAAGAGATGTCCGAAGGGTTCTCGCCGCAGCGGACGGTCGCAAGCTTGGGGGTGACGCCCTTCGCCTTCAGCGCAGCCGCTCTCTCGGAGATCTTCGCGTTCAGAGCTTCCGTAACTTCCTTGCCAAGTAACTGTTTTGCCATAAGTCCTTTTAATCCTCCATTACCACTGAATGAAACCGGCGCGGACCGACTCATAGATCTCATCCGCCAGCGCACAGTACTTCGTCAGCATCTCTTCGCACTTCGCGTTCATGGCGTCTGCACATGCGCGGTCCTTCAGAGACTTCGTATTAATGTAGACGTTCAGGGAAGCCGCCTGCAGAGCAGCCTTCAGGCAGACAGCGCCGCAGCCCGCATCCGAGACAGCCAGTCTGGAGCCCTTATCCGCAAAGACTTTCACGGCGTCCAGGCCCTTGCAGCACAGCTCCATGATATGAACCGGCACCGCACAGGCAGTCTTCGTCGCGTCTTCCAGGATCTGATCGCGGTCAGGGTTATCCTTCGGGATACCGTAGGCCTTCGAGAGGGGCTCGAAACCTTCCGCATCCGCGGGGACCTGATCCATCAGCTCCTTCTGCAGGTCATCGCACTCCGCCTTCAGGGCAATGATCTCCGCCTCCACGTCGGCATACTTCTTCTTGCCGACGGTCAGCGAACCGACCATGTTGCCCAGAGCCGTGCCGATGGCACCGACCAGTGCCGCCGCGCCGCCGCCGCCCGGGACGGGCTCATTCGACGCGAGGACGGTCACGAAATCTCTGCAGGTGTTCTGAGTGAAATCCATGTTCGTTTCCTCCTAAAAAATATACAACTGTTCTTCGGGCAGTTACCACCCGCTCCCTTCGATGATCATGCGACCGACAGTCGGAAAGGGCCGCCGGTCCCATGCTTTTCGAAATGATCGAATTACAGTCCCGCCAGCTCCAGGATCTGCGGCACCTTCGACTCCCAGCCGAGCGCCATGATGTGAACGCCCTGGCAGTAAGGACGGCAGGCCTTGATGATGCGGGCAGCGATCTCAACGCCGGTCTGACCGGACTTCGCCTTTTCCTTATCCGCAGCCAGCTCAGCGATCATGTCATCCGGGACATGGATGCCGGCCACGTTGTTGTTCATGTAACGGGCCATGCCGGCGTTCTTCAGAAGAACGATACCCAGCTGCACGGGCTTGCCGAACTGCTTCGCGGTCTCCATGAAGGAGATGAACTTCTCGGGCTCATACACGGCCTGGGTCTGGAAGTACTCCGCACCCGCCATGACCTTGCGCTCCATCTTCGCGAGCTGCACGTCGACCGAATCGCTGCAGGGGGACACGACCGCGCCCTTCGCAAACTTCGGGGCCTCGCCCACGAGCTCGTTTCCGCCCAGATCCTTGCCGGACTCCAGCGTGCACATGGTGTGCAGCAGAGAGACGGAATCCAGATCGAAGACGGGCTTCGCCTGAGGGTTATCACCCAGCTTGGTGTGGTCGCCGGTCAGCGCCAGAACGTTCTCGATCCCGAACATGGCCGCGCTCAGCAGGTCAGACTGCAGGGCAATGCGGTTTCTGTCGCGGCAGGTCAGCTGATAGATGGGGTTCAGGCCCGCATCCTTCAGAGCCTTACAGGTAGCCAGCGAACCGATGCGCATGACGGAAGACTGGCAGTCCGTGACATTGACGGCGGTGATCCCGCTCAGATACTCTTTCGCCTCCGCGACGATCTCATCGACGCTGATTCCCTTAGGCGGGCCGACCTCGGCGGTAACGACGAATTCTCCACGATCAAAA
>CAYLPO010000231.1:2010-3552 GCA_964385575.1 uncultured Lachnospiraceae bacterium
GATTCCCTTAGGCGGGCCGACCTCGGCGGTAACGACGAATTCTCCACGATCAAAACACTCTGTAATTTTCATAATGGTCAATCTCCTATCAAACCTGTTAAGCCTGTTTTACTTCGGTATCGGTTGCGTAGTTGCGGATCTGTACCGGGCACTTCAGCACATCGAGGCGTCCCACCTGGGCCAGTCTCCGATAGATGCGCTCCCAGCCGCACTCCATGTCGGGATCCACTTCGCACTTTCCGTTCTTCGAGCCGCCGCACTGTCCGTTCACCAGGCTCTTCGAGCACGCGGTGAGCGGGCAGATGCCGCCGGTGAGGTTCAGGTAGCACTCGCCGCACTGGTCGCAGTCATACTCCAGCGGGGTCACTCCCTGATAACCCGGCAGCGGATACGTATCGCAGCCCGCGCAGACTCTCTTGTCCGCGAGGTGGTCCGCAACCGTCTGAACACCGACGCCGCAGGAAAGCACCAGCACGGTGTCCGCCTCGTCGATCTTCGCCCGGTTCTTCTCCAGGCGCAGTGTCAGGTTCTCCGGATTACAGATATAATCCGTGGTCAGCACGCCTGTAACGATTCCCTTCTCCGTCCACTCCCCGGCGAGCTCCTTCGCTTCCGCCTCGGGAAAACGGACTTCCTTACAGCCATGGCAGTTGATGATAAAGACTTTGCCCTTTACCACGCCCGCCAGGTCTTCCTTATTCTTTAACTGAGTGATCAGCATAGCGTAATCTCCTTCTTAAGTGGGCGTAGGGTCTACTTCTTCAGCAGCGCCATAACTTCGGCTTTTCCCTTTTTGATCTTCTGGACCAGCGGGATCTTCGACGAGCAGATGTACTCGCAGGAGCGGCACTCGACGCAGTCGCGAACGTTCATGTCGAGCATGCCCTGCCAGTTCTCCTCGTCGCAGTACTTCTGGAAGTACAGCGGCTTCAGTTCCATAGGGCAGACGTCCTGGCAGCGGCCGCACTTGATGCAGTCGACCGGCTCAGTCACGTCGGTGTTGATGCCGATGACGCCGTTCGTGGACTTCAGGACCGGCACGTTCAGGTCAGACAGCGCGAAGCCCATCATGGGGCCGCCCATCTTCACGAGCACGTCGTCGTCCGTAAATCCGCCGCAGTAGTCGATCAGAGCCTGCACCGGGGTGCCGATCTTCACGATGTAGTTTCCGGGTCTTGCGACCTTCTCGCCGGTCACGGTCAGCACGCGCTCCACCAGCGGCATGCCCTTCAGGATCGCGTCGGCAATGGCCTTGATCGAGCTGGCGTTGCATACGCAGGCGCCGACGTCGGCCGGGAGCTTTCCGGAAGGAACCATGCGGCCCATCACGCGCTTGATCAGCATCTTCTCAGCGCCCTGCGGGTACTTCGTCCGCGCGACGAAGACCTCGATGTTTTCATAGGGCGCGGCCTTCTCCTTCAGGAGCTCGATCGCGTCGGGCTTATTATCCTCGATCACGATGTAGCCCTTCGGAGCCTCGACCGCCTTCATGACGGCGCGCAGACCGAAGATGATGTCGTCCGCGAACTCCGGCATGACCCT
>CAYLPO010000232.1:0-3544 GCA_964385575.1 uncultured Lachnospiraceae bacterium
TCGCTCTCAGAAACTCTCACGAATGCCAGGCAGAACAGCACGGTGACGATAGGCGGGGCGATCGCCAGCCACGAACGGGTAACACCCCAGGGCAGGCGCTTGCCGATGCTCTCCATGATCTGTCCATAGAAGAACGAGAAGATGAAGTCGATCACGGTGGTGACCATCTGGATCGTACCGATGATACCCAGCGAGAACATCGCGGTATCGGTCAGGAACGCCGAGAAGTAATACAGCTCGGTGCAGGTCAGGATCGAGTAGAAGAATTTGCACAGGAAATAGCAAACATAATCTACCGGCGGATTCTTTAACCGTTTCATTTCAGTAGTCTGTTCCATAATTCTGTTCCTTTCTTAAGAATTAGAATTTGTTTTACCGCTTCGCGGTGCCGCCGCATGCCCCGGACCGTCCCTTATCCGGTGCCGCGGCTGCAGCCGCGAAAACGATAAATTCATCATTTGGCGGCATTCTGCCGCCGATATACAGTTTATCTGTTATAATTCTAAAATAAAACTAAACAGAACATGAACCGTCTATGAAATCGCTCCACACCCTTCCTCCCCATTTTGTCAGTTTGTTTGCAACTAAATGTGAGTATATTGCAGTTATTCTTAAAACATATGCTAATTTATTATCTGTTCTGGATTTGTTTCTATATTCGCGCTTTGTTTTTGTTGAAAAATTGAAACCCGCCCCTTTTACAGGGGCGGACACGTCTTAACCAGCGAAACCCATCATGTTTTGAAAAACCGCGGCAACCCGGAATCAGAGCTCACCACGCTCCGCGAGGATCGCATTGCCCTTGCAAAAAGGGGCCCCGCCGTCGGCAGAGCCCCCTTTTCACGGGACATCTATTTCGCGTGATATTTCAGTTTACATTTCCGAAATCACAGCTCTCCTCTCGCGGCGAGGATCGCATTCACGCGCGCCTCGTCCTCGGCAGCCTCTTTCGCATTCGCCTCGATATACTCCTGCGCCTTCTTCTCAGGGATGTTGTAGATCAGGACAAAGACAGCCGCGATCAGAGCGATGATGGCAGACATCATCAGGTACCAGAACGCAAAACCGTCGGACTGCTTCGCGGTGATCTCCATACCGGCCACATAACCGGTGGAGCCGATCGCCGCAGTGATCAGGGCCGAACGCATCAGCAGGGAGATCTTCAGCGGAAGAGCCATGAAGGAAACGGTGAACGCGCCCAGGTTCTTCTTCGTCTTATACGTAAGCTCCGCGCCGACATCCGCCATCAGGCCGACCTGCATCATGGTGCCGCCGCCGCCCAGCAGGGAGACGATCATCTGCTCCACGATAACGAAGGTGACATTGTAACGGACCACAGGAATGAACGGGATCAGAAGGCCCACGAACATGATCACGGAGGAGACCAGGAAGCAGGCTTTCTTCGAGCCCTTGCAGATCTTCGTCAGCAGAACCGGGACCCAGAACACGCCGCCGATCAGGGAGACCACGCCGCGGACGGACATGAACGTACCCATGATGGCACCGGCATTCAGCGTGTAATTGAAGTAGTAGAACATCAGTCCGGACTGCAGGAAGGTATACAGATATCCGAACAGGATGGCGATCATGACCATGATGCCGTTCTTGGAAGTGAACACCGCCTTGTAGGCCTGACCCAGGGTAGCGGTACGGGAAGAGATCTCGGCGACCTTCTTCTCACGCTCTCTGAGAGCTTCGTACTCGGCTCTGGTCGGCTCGGTGCCCTTCGAACGCCAGAAGGTCAGAAGGAAGCCGATCCAATACAGGATACCAAACACGATGATCATGTACACGTACTTATAGGGGCTGGTCGCAAACGCGCTCAGGAAGAAGCCGGAGACCACGCCGAACACGCACGAGGAAGCCATAGTGCCGCGGCCGAGGTTGATGGACATCTGCGCACGCTGTGCGTTATCGTCCGTCATATTTACGGTCTGCGCGTTCATAGCGCACTCACCGATGGACCACACCACGTGAGATGCCAGGAAGGTGATGATGATCACGATCGCGGAAACGATCTCGCTCTCGCTCACTCTGACGAAGCAGAAGATGAAGAGGATGGTGGCAACCGGGGGCGCGATCACGAGCCAGGAGCGGGTCATGCCCCAGGGCATGTGTTTGCCGATGCCTTCCATCATCGCTCCGTAGAAGAACGAGAAGATCATATCAATGATCGTAGTGACCATCTGAATCGTACCGATGATCGCCAGTGAGAACATCGCGGTATCGGTCAGGAATGCAGCGAAGTAGTACAGCTCGGTACAAGTCAGGATCGAGAAGAAGAATTTGCAGAGGAAATAGCAAACATAATCCACTGCGGGATTCTTCAGCTTTTTGACAGCAGTCTGTTCCATAATTAGTTACTCTCCTTTTCCAGAATTCCGGCCGGTCGGGCTGTCCCGTTCCCGATCTCCGTCCGGTTGATACTTGAAATCGTCGAGACGATTCAGCTGGATTAAAGTTTAGTTCTGTTTTATAATGTAGTCAACATTATTTTACAAATAAACTCCTTTCATTTGGCAATTACAAACACAATTGGTTTGTTTAAATTTTTCTTGTTAATGGGTTTTTAAGTATTTCTTCGTGTTTTGGGTCTTTTACAAAACCCTTCTTTCATCGTAAGATAAAAAACACGCAATCGTACCCCTATCCGTTCTTTTGGAAAGCGAGGCCTCCCTATGCAGCTTCTCAACAAACGCATCACCTGCTTTCTGGAGCTGGCCTCCTGCCTGAGCTTCAGCACGGCGGCCGAGCATCTTCACATCACCCAGCAGGCGGTCACTTACCAGATCGCGGAGCTGGAAAAAGAGCTCGGTGTCCAACTCTTCATCCGAACTACCCGGCACGTGAGTCTGACTCACGCCGGACGCATCTTGCGGGACGAATTTCTGCAGATCAACCGCTCTGTGGATGCCGCCATAAAAAAAGTCCGCGAAGCGGACTACCTGAACTTCGCGACGATCACGGTCGGCTTCTTAAACAGCCTGTCTCGTTCCCACGTGATCCGGCCCATCCTCCGCGCGCTGCAGGAGAAGTTCCCGGAAGTTTTCTTCATTATCAAGCTCTACGAACATGTGGAATTGCGGAACCGCCTGTTCGACGGCGAACTGGATCTGTGCATGAGCGGCTGCACGGACTGGCCCGGCTGGCCGAACGTGCAGGTCGATCTTCTGGACCGGAACCCGCTCTGCCTTGTGACCGGCGCCGACAGCGAGATGGCCCGCGAAATCGCGGCGCAGCCGGACGGCCTGCCCACGCAGGACATCATGAGCCGTTATATGCTGATCAAGGTCCCGGACGACGTTCATCTGGGCGAAGGCCCCGATTACTCCTATATCTCCCGCCGGGACACCGCCGTGGCTCCGGACATGAACACGATGCTGCTTCACATCGCCTCCGGTTTCGGATTTGCCTGCCTGGCCGGCCCGTTCTCCGGTTTTACCGACCCGGATTATAAGCTCTTCCCCGCCCCGTTCGAGCCGCAGTACATCGATATGATCCTGGCGCGGCGGGAAGACATGAAAAGCCCCATCGTTCTGGAAGC